>JAFQMS010000051.1 GCA_017396145.1 Lachnospiraceae bacterium | reverse complement strand
GTCCTGAAACATTCATAAAACTTCCGTTCTCTCCTGCTGCCAATCCGTTTTCAGATACTTCTTTAACAGCAGCCACAGCCCCTATCTCTAATACATCTGCAATCTCCTGACCTGATACCTTGGCAACACATAAAGTATTACCAAATGGATGCACTCCAATTATATCTGCATAGGTTATATCTCCCGCCGGTAAGTCTGCACGAATACCGCCACCATTAACCATTCCTACATCAGCGCCACCAACTATTCTATAAGCATCTGCACAAAGGTTACCTATAGCTGTTTCTCTATTTCTTACAAGTCTGATTCCTTCTTCATTGCTACAACTTAATCCGATGTCACTACTTGCAACTTTTTTGCCCATTTCTTCCTCATACTGTGCTTTAATATTACTAATATATTTATCAACCTCTTCATCTTTATACTCATAATGGTCAACAAGACCTGTATATATGTTTCCGTCTGTTGTAATAACAACTTGTCCCATGTTATCAAGTTTTGTTCCTGTAGACGCTACTAAAACCTCTTCACCTACTTCATCTTTTAAAACTCTGCATGCCACTGTACTATGAGAATGAGCATCAAGGACAACATCCACTCCCTCAATCTGGGCTACAAGTTCTGTAGAAGTGTATGGGGATGATTCCATAGCATCACCTAGATGAGTAAGCAAAAATATATAGTCTGCTCCCTTATCCTTACATTCATCAATATTTTTTTGTACTAAATCATAGAACTCATCTCCATTACCACCAGCAAAATCATATACAAATTCTCCATCTTCCATAAAATATGTATGAGTTGACTTTGTTGTAGTTTCTGGAGTAGAAACTCCTATATACGCAATCTTAGTGTCACCATATTCCTTAATCTCATATGGTTTTACTTTAGACAAAGCACTTTCTCCCTTACCGGTATATGTAATATTACATGCCATATAGGAAGCCTTAGCTTTATCTATTAATTTGGACAACTGCTCCATTCCATAATCAAATTCATGATTACCAAGTATAGCCATATCGTAACCAACTTCGTTCATTATATCTACAATATATTCACCATTAGATATAACTCCAATATAGTCTCCCTGAATGGCATCACCGCAGTCCACAAGTGTAACATACGGTGTTTTATCCAACATCCTGTCTTTATAAGATGCAACACCTGCATATCCCAATCCTTCTTCAATACCACAGTGAACATCATTAGTAAATAAAACTACAATATCTGAATTATCAACCTTTTCTAAATCCCCTGCATTTGTCTCTTTCTTGTCATCTGTTTCTTTTTCTGACGAATCGCAGCCTGCAAATGCCAGACAGCATATCATCATTAGTAATATTAATCTTTTCTTTACTACTGTACATTTAAATACCTTCATATGTATACCTCTTTTCTAAAGAATTCTTAACCAGCCATTATATATATGGCTTGTCTAAAGTTCCTGTTTTAAATGTATATCTTATAATAACGTTTTTATCACATTTTCCGTAAGAAAGCAATGTAACTCTTTACATTTTTCCAGGAACTTTTACATTAAATATTAACAACTCGCCATCAACTCTATCTAAGAAGCATAATAACCCAATATGCCAATCCAAGTATCCAACTTGTAACGATGCCATATAATATTACCGGTCCTGCAATTTGGAATATTCTACATCCAACTCCAAATACCCATCCTTCTTTTTTAAACTCTATTGCCGAACTTGCAACAGAATTGGCAAAACCTGTTATAGGAACAACCGCACCTGCACCTGCGTATTTTGCCAGTTTTGCATACCACCCTAATCCCGTTGTTACAGCACTTATGAGAATTAGTATAAGACTTGTATATCCTAATGCGTCTTTTTCTCCAATTCCAAATCCAAGGAGAGAATCTGTGACAAACTGCCCGAAAGTACAGATAGCACCTCCTACTAAAAATGCCCATAACATATTAAGGGCTGTGCTATGCACAGGTGTAACCTCTTTAACATATTCATTATATGCTTTTTGCTGTTCTTCTTTTGTAACCACCCTGTTTTCGCTATTCATATTCTTCCCCTCTCCCTGTAACATTAATTATATTAAAATGTTGTTTTAAATCTATATTTACCATAGCCAAAGTATACTTCCCACCATCTTGCCTACAGCAAAAGCACAGATAACATAGGCTGTTCCTTTTTTCAAATCAATTCTTTTTTCAAAGGCCGGCATAACCTTAAGCATTTCTGCCAATGATGCACTAAGACATCCCACAAACATCCCAGCAAATACTCCCAATAATATAAGACCTATAATCCCCATAGGTAAATCAACTCTAAATACATATACAACATTACCTATAGTTGCTCCTGCGGCTATCACATTCTCATAAGTTAACACATGTTTTGCTGTATTTGTTCTAGATATAAGCCTTGTAACAACTCCAATTATTACAATAAATGCAAATAAGCCGGCGGCCACTAAAACTCCACCACATAAACCTACAAATCCCATAGCCAAATCTTTAAATATCATGCATCTTCCCTTCTCTTGACGCATCTGCAAGCAAGGCTTTATTAGTATCTTCTTCGTGTTTTCTAAGTTCTATCTGTAAAGGTGTTGGATCATTTTCATCCTTATACTTGGAGAAATGATTAAAAAAGGTAATTATCCCTAAACCTATTCCAATACTATATGCTATTTCCAGAATCCTAAGTTGCTTTCTGTTTTCCATATTGAAAAGTTTATATATTAGTTCAAATATACTTTTAACACTTACATCCTCGTTGAATGCCATAATTGTAAATGCTGCTCCAAAGAAAATGATAAAACTTACTAAAACAACCTTTAACACCTCAGACCAATTAGATTGTTTCTTAGGAAGCCTGTAATCTACAATAAACTCATTTTCTCCCAGATTAACTACATTTATACCTGGAAACTGTCGGTTAATCTCCCTAACAACAGTCATAATACTAAACATATACTTATTGTCTTTGTTATCTTTTATGGTATAAAGGCAAATTGCACCAACTTGTTTTACAATCTCATAGTTGGTGCAATATAGTTTTCCTATGTCACTTATAAACACTTTTTTGTTATAGGTTAATGTATCTTGTTCAATTTTAATATATAGATTTATCCCTTTTATTGCTCCCTCATTCAAAACAGTATCTCCCACCTTAAAGATTTAGTGTTATTATTTACTTAATGGGAAATATTATTCATGCATTACATAATTCTTATCTTCATCTATTAATTCTAACATAACTTCTGCAACAACAGGATCAAATTGAGTTCCCTTTCCCTTTTTAATTTCACTCCTTACAATATCCTGCGCCAAAACATCTCTATAACTTCTTTTAGATGTCATAGCGTCATAAGCATCTGCTACACCTATTATTCTAGCAAGTTGAGGTATGCTGTCTCCAGTTAATTTATCTGGATATCCTTTTCCATCATATCTTTCATGATGCCATCTTGCCCCAATGGCTATATCCGGTATTTCTGATATTTCTTTCAAAATACTTGCACCAATTCCCGGATGAGTTTTAATAATCTCATATTCTTCATCTGTAAGTCTGGAAGGTTTATTGATAATTTCTCTGGGCACTCCAATCTTTCCAATATCATGAAGCATTGCCGCATATTCTAACTGCTCAAGTTTTTCGCCATCATAACCTAATTGTTTTGCAATCATTACTGAATATTTAGCAACCCTTGTAGAATGACCATTAGTATATGAATCCTTGGCATCTATGGTGTTTGCAAGAGCAAGTACCATTTGTTTAGACATCTTTTCGATTTTTTCGCTTCTAAGTCTGGACTGCTCATAATAGTAATGTCTTTTATTTCCCTGAGCTATAAGCATGATAACAGTAAGTGTTATAACAAACACAACAATTCCTGTAATTATTTTATCTACTTTCATATGTGCAATAATCTGCGTATCAGCGATTTCCTTTGACGGCACAGTTGACATTGTATAAGAATATGCTATCAGCAACAGACCCACAATACATAAAAACACTCTTTCCCATTTGTGCATGAATCTCTTTTCTCGTTCTTTTTCGAACCTTCTACGCCAATTCTTACCTTTAAAATAAAACAAAAGTAAGCCAAGTATTATAACCGCATAAATCGCTAAACTATATATTTTTTCCTGAAACTGTGTAAATTCAAAAAGTAGTGATGGCAAAACAACTATTGGAACCATAAAACCATTAGTATATCCCATCATAGGAAATATTAAGAAAAATCCTGATACACGTTTATTCTTTCTTCCCAAACTAATACTTAACGCACTAAGAACCAATGTTACCAAGATTGCATTCTCTCCAAGAACAAAATAAGTTCCTATAATAACAAGAATGCATATTATGTTGTATTTACTTTGTTTGCTTTTATCCATATCTGGCTCCAAAAATAAATACTTTTTAATAATATATATATAACCAAACACTAATATCAGTTCAATTATTGTCTCCAAATGATTACATATTTCTTTTATCATATGCATTCTCCTTAATAATTCTCTTCATTATCAGTAAACTGTATGTTATATATTTACACATAAAATTATAACTCACAAATCTTTCGATTGCGAGTTATATAGAATAATCTGATTCTTATTATGCTTTAATCTGTTTATTTAAACTTACTATTGATAATCTCTCTTTGCTTTTGAGCAATGAACTTCTCAAGTTCTTTACTAAACTTGTCCATATGGCATCCATATATTATTCTACCATTATCTAGCACTTGCTGTCTTACAATTCCACCAGTCAACGCCATCTTTGTACTATCTATAGAAGTATGAATTCTACATATTGCACCATTAGGTAGTTCTTCATTATAAACAAAAGCAAAACCTGTAGAACTAATGTCTTTCAATACAACACGAGTTGATTTAACATGTCCCGGAACATCAAGAATAGCATCAACACCGAGGTACAATCTATATGCACCTCTTCTGTTTTCTCTTTTACCATCCACACTTTGTGCTAAAATCTGATATGCATGGTTTCCTTTCTTTACATTAGCAATCTTAACATTTCTCCAGATATAAGGTGGTTTTTCTTCTTCTATGACATAAGAAACATCTAATGTGATTTTGTCTGATGTAAATCCAATTGCTTTACCCTCATCATTCTTGATTAATTCAATAAGAACATACTCTCCTTTTTTACCAATAACATGTGTATCAAACTCAATATACTCTCTATTGATAGAAGCAATCACAGTTATTCTCGAATTCTCTGGTATCTCACTAATATGCATGTCTCTTCTCCGTAGCTAATGATTATATCGCCTTACTTTATCTATTAATTGTATCAAATAAAGCACAATAATTCAATACCACCTTTACAAAATAAGACAAATTACATACATTAAAAAAATTTTATATATTTTTCCAATGCCTTTGCTGTGCAGCCATCCCTTTAAGAAAACCCCTGCGCGGAGAGTGATTTTTGCCGTGCAACCGTCACCTAAAAGGCCCTATGTATTTTTGAAATGCCTTTGCCGTGCAACCGGCATTTCAAAAATACATAGGGCCGCTACTTAAAACTCAAACTTATCTTCAAAATAAGCCTTTAATTCATCAATCTTTACTCTAACCTGCTGCATAGTATCTCTATCTCTAATAGTTACTGCATTGTCTTCCTCTGACTCAAAGTCATAAGTGATACAAAATGGTGTTCCAATTTCATCCTGTCTTCTGTATCTCTTACCAATATTACCTCTGTCATCAAATTCACAGTTATATTTCTTGCTAAGCATTTCGTAAACCTTTAATGCTCCATCATTAAGTTTCTTAGAAAGTGGAAGAATACCAATCTTAACAGGTGCTAATGCAGGGTGGAAATGAAGCACCGTTCTTACATCTCCCTCAGCAATCTCTTCCTCGTCATATGCTGCACAAAGGAAAGCAAGTGTCACTCTGTCTGCACCAAGAGATGGCTCAACAACATATGGTACATATTTTTCCTTAAGTTCATCATCAAAGTATGACATATCTTCACCTGACACATTCTGGTGCTGTGTTAAGTCATAGTCTGTTCTGTCTGCGATTCCCCAAAGTTCGCCCCAACCAAATGGGAATAAGAACTCAATGTCTGTAGTTCCCTTACTGTAGAAGCAAAGTTCTTCTGGAGAATGGTCTCTTGCTCTCATCTCTTCATCCTTAATACCAAGAGCCTTTAACCAATTAATACAGAAAGCTCTCCAGTATTCAAACCATTCCATATCTTCACCCGGCTTACAGAAAAACTCAAGTTCCATCTGCTCAAACTCACGAGTTCTGAATGTAAAGTTACCTGGAGTAATCTCATTTCTAAATGATTTACCAATCTGTCCAATTCCAAATGGTACCTTCTTTCTTGAGGTTCTTTGTACATTTTTAAAGTTAACAAAGATACCCTGTGCTGTCTCTGGTCTTAAATATACTGTATTCTTAGCATCCTCAGTAACACCCTGAAAAGTCTTGAACATAAGGTTAAACTGACGAATATCTGTAAAGTTATGCTTTCCACATGATGGACACTTAATGTTCTTTTCTTCAACAAAGTTTTTCATCTCCTCATGTGACCATGCATCAACTGAACCTTCTATAGTCTGGTTATTTTCTGCATACCAGTCTTCAATAAGTTTATCTGCTCTAAATCTTTCATGGCATTCCTTACAGTCCATAAGTGGGTCTGCAAATCCTCCAAGATGACCTGAAGCCACCCATGTCTGTGGATTCATTAGGATTGCACAGTCAACACCTACATTATAAGGATTCTCAATAACAAACTTCTGCCACCATGCTTTTTTTACATTATTCTTTAATTCAACACCTAGATTACCATAATCCCATGTATTAGCAAGACCTCCATAGATTTCAGAACCTGGGTACACAAATCCTCTTGCCTTTGCAAGTGCAACGATTTTTTCCATAGTTTTTTTACTGTTTTCCATTTGGTTTTCCTCCATATAACTTAATATCTTGTAAAATCACTCTTCTTTTTAAGTGAAATATATGCTATTTAAACACTACAACTGCTCTTTCCCCAGTTTTTGCCAAAACTCTTCCTTCTCCTATAATATCACACCCCGAATAATACTTAATCTTTCCATTAACAATTATTTCAGTATCACCGTCAACAACTACTGTGATATACTTTTCATTTTCATATACTCTATCCTTAGGCACAACGCCATCTTCTCCATTCTTAATAAGATTAGACGGTACTCTCTCATCTTTTAATGCTTCTTTAGCATTGAAAACCTTTGCTTTTATACCATTGTATGAACTGTATTCATCTATAGAATCATAATCAAATACCAAAACTGCTTTTCCATTATTGCTCTTGGCCTCTACTAAGGAAATATTAGTTTTATTCGCTTTATTATAATTATCCAAATCTTCTTTTACAAAGTCTGTCAATTCATCAATATCATAATAATCCTTTGCAAAATCTTCAACCAAGGCTGACTGTATAGTCCCCTCGTCATTAACCACTAAAGTATTCTCTGAAATATCTTCAGCTTTAATCTTAATAACTTCATTATCTCTTGTAAGGATAAATGCTGCAACTGCGCAGCCTACAATTAAAACAATAACCAATGTAATAACGAATGTAAGTATAATCTTCTTCTTATTCATTAATTGTCTTTTTTCCTTTCATAAACATTACACATTTCTCACAACCATACAACATTCTACATAATGACAAACATATTTTCAAGCATTTTTAAGCATTTCTAGTGAATTAAATTTTCTATCAACAAATCTTGCCATATATTTTTTGCTAAATATGTTCAATTCTTTATTAACTTCTTCTGTAACATTAAAAGTATAAACCTTTTCAACAGGACTACCGTAAATATAGTTAATTGCATATATAGCGGCCTTTGATAATTCCATTACATCGTCATATTCTTTTGAACACTCCTGGCACAAAGCACCATAGGCTTTATGGGATATTCCCACTAATTCCACTTCATTTAGATTATCCAAATCAGTCTTATTACTCTTTTCATCTGGCACTCTATGACATTTAGCACACTCATAAGTTATATATGCTTCTCCATTTAACATAAGTATTTTTATTTCAAATATACTTTTTATTAAAGAAGGGTCAATTATGTCAAGACAAAGAATCTGGATACTTCTGTACAAAAGTTTAAGTATATTAACTTCCCTTTGGTTCTCCTTCACAAAATAATCTGCCAATTCACAAAAATATAATCCATGATATATACTTGAAAGATTACTTCTAATATCCATAAAATATTCTTCCACGTCCACATCAACCAGATTATATGCCTCTCTTCCTTCATATACGGTGAAGGTTCCAAAAGTAAATGGGGCAGATGCTGCCACATGTGGGCTTTTAGGTCTTCTGGCACCTTTAGCAAATACCGTTATCTTCCCTCTTTCAAGGGTAAGCAAAACTATTCTTTTATCATATTCACCAACATTGGTAGAGCCTATAACCATGCCTCTAACCTTAACCTGATAATCCACTTTTGCTTCCTTCCTTCTGCACACAATAACATCGTATTATCTTTTAATTGCTTATAAACTATTAATAGTTCTCTCTGTATCCAAAGTTTTTAAGTAAAATATCACTATCACGCCAGTCTTTTTTTACCTTAACCCAAACACTTAGATTTACTTTTCCCATTAAAAGTTCTTCAATATCTCTTCTTGCAAATGTGCCAATCTTTTTAAGCATTGCACCTTGCTTTCCAATGATTATTCCCTTATGAGAATCCCTTTCACAGAAAATATTTACATCAATGTCCCACATTTCGCCATTTTTTCTTTGCTTCATGTTTTCTACAGTTACTGCTATTCCATGTGGAATTTCATCAGACAGTAGTTGTAAAGTCTTTTCTCTTACAAGTTCAGCTACAATTTGGCGGAGTGGCTGGTCTGTAATTGTGTCCTCGTCATAAAGCTGTGGTCCATTTGGAATGTATTTAAAAAGCGTTTTTATTAATTCATCTTTATTAATTCCCTTAAGTGCGCTACATGGAATAATCTCTTCAAACTTACTCAAATCCTTAAAAGCATCTATTACTTTTAGTATTTCTTCTCTAGGTACCGTATCTATTTTGTTGATAACTAACATTACCGGAGTTTTTATATTAGCTAGCATCTCGGCAATATGGCGTTCTCCTCCACCAATAAAAGTTGATGGTTCTACCAACCACAGTATTAAATCCACTTCATTTAAAGTATTACCAACTGCGCTCATCATAAAATTACCTAATTTGTTTTTTGCTTTATGAATACCTGGCGTATCAAGAAAAACTATCTGTCCTTCATCGCTTGTATACACAGTCTGTATTCTATTTCTTGTAGTTTGTGGTTTATTCGATGTAATAGCAATCTTTTGTCCTATAATCTGATTCATAAGTGTGGATTTACCCACATTCGGACGTCCTATTAATGCCACAAAACCAGATTTATAATTATTATCCAATGCATTTCCTCCTTAGACTAGAATTAAATCTACTATCTTTTATCTGTCAGTATCCATACCACTGTTTATACAGTGGAATTTGACCTACATCTTCAGTTCCATAACGCTGTCAAAGATGTTACAACATTCATCTATCTTTTTTCCATCACCAAGGACACATATCTTACTACTGTCCATAAATTCTAAAATAACATCCTTAAGACTCCTTATGCTTTCGCTATCAGCTGTAAGAATCTGTTTCTTCGTCTTAATACGTTCTTCATCAGATAATTCTGACATATAATTAGTCATGTCTCTTCTACCTCTTATGCTAGGTGTCATTGGTGCATCTACTGAACTGATTGTTCCTATTATATATTTAGTCATCTCCTCTTCGTCAGCCTCAAAACCTGCCACATATTCTGCAACCTTGTCATACACCTCTAAGGTTCTATCAATGTTGGGATCCCTGTAAGATACAAAGAATTCCCTTCCATTTCTTAAGAAGTTACACAAACAACCGTATGCACCACCCTGTTCTCTTACGTTTTTCCAAAGAAACTCATAACTTAAAATTGTCTTTAACACCCACAAAGCTCCTGTGAATTTTTCCTTTTCAAAATAACCACATTTTGATACAAAGGATACTCTTCCCGGAAGTTTAATTCCTTCATTACCTGTTTCAAATGTTAAATTGGCATCTGAAAGTTTGTTTCTATGCAAAGTCTCTTTTTCTTCACATAAGTCTTTACTTATTATCTTTATACTGTCTTCAATCTCTGGCAGATTCTCCTTATCACAGGTTATACTAATTATCATATTCTTTTTGCTGAAAATCTCATTAACAAGTTCATATAGCGCAGTGATAATTTCTTCTTTTTTTCCTTCGAAATCCCTTTCTAGTTCATATACAAAGTCATAAAAACTAATACCTTTTACCATTTCAATAAAGGCTCCATCACAATTAAATGCTGCGTTACATCTTCTTACTGCAGCCTGATGTCCTGCACCCATTATATCCATAGCAAGTCGGGATTTAACCTCCATAATTGTCTCTATTAACTGTTGTTCATCCAAAAAGTCACTATTAAGAACTATTTCACTAATAAGTTCCATGGCTTTTGCGGCCTTACCCTTAAGTACCTTTGTGCCTACCTTGAAGAAATATATACTACTATCATCTGAAGTCTTTTTCATAACACCAACTTCACAGTTAATTCCACCGGTATTTAAATCAATGGCATTATTTAATTCACTTAAGTTATAGTTTTTTGTTCTAATTCCAGCAAATAAAGCTTCAAAAAGTCCTATATAAGGAACCAACTTTTCATCCATATTGCCTAAATCAAAGTATAAATCTATATAGCTTATTCCATTACAGTCAATGTCATGGTAGACACTTTGTATTCCTGATATTTCTTTAACTATATTTGACGACGGAATAATTTTATCTGACAAATCTTCTCTTTTTAGTCTTGGAATACATGCAAGTTCTTCCTTAGTATCTACTTTTTCTTGATATACCTTAAGTTTCTTTGCATTTTCCTTAATAGCAGTTAATTCCTCTTTGGTGAGTTTGTTTTTAATATCATTTACCTTCTCAGCCAAACGCTTTTCAGCCTTTGCATTGTAATCCATATCAGGAGTAAGAACAACAACTGATTCATGCGTTCCATCTATGATGTATTTTTTAATTATTTCCTCAAAATACCCTGTATTAGACTTTTGTTTTAAGTTCTCGTATATACTGTTTTCATACAATTTTGCAAATGGTTCCTCATCTTTATATAACCATCCGTCAAGCATATTAAGAAGGTATACTAAACCTTTTGGAAGAGAGTCAAAGCAAGCTTCCCTATGACTAAACTCGAATCTGCTGATTGCGGCATTAATTGCCTCAGAATCAATTCCCTCATCAATAATTTCCTTCAAAGCATCTTTAACCAGTTTTGCATATTCCCTACCATCTGATAAATTACTGTCTTTAATTGCCACTGTAAAGTAAGGTTGTAGTATTCCGTTATTACTTCCCCCAAATACATCCTTACATATCTTCTTTCCAAGCAGTTTCTTCTTTAATATGGCGCTTGGGCTGTCTATAAGGCAATAACTTAATACATCCATGGCTATACACAGTTCGTCATCTAATGTAGAGCCATATACTGCATTATATGCCAAATAATTCTTATCCCCTGCGCCGTCATCATCAACGATAGGATAAGAAAGTTCCATAGTCTTCAAATCAGAAAAACTATTCTGATATGATATATCACTGTCAACTTGCATTTTGTCATATTCAGACAGATACTCCTTATCTAACCAAATAAGTTTTTTAACATAATCCATATCTCCATATAAAGAAATATAACTGTTACTTGGATGATAATATGTCTTATGGAAATTTAAAAACTCTTCATATGTTAAGTTTGGTATATCCTCCGGGTCTCCTCCTGACTCCTTTCCGTATGGTGTATCTGGGAATAATGAATTAGAAAGAGCTCGGTTAAGTATCTGTTCCGGCGATGAAAACACCCCTTTCATCTCGTTATATACCACACCGTTTATTGACATTTCTCCGTTATCGTCAAACTCATATCTCCATCCTTCCTGTAAAAAAATCTCCGGATGTTTGTAAATATTAGGATGAAGTACAGCGTCCATATAAATATCACATAGATTATCAAAATCTTTATCATTACAACTTGCTACAGGATATACGGTCTTATCAGGATATGTCATTGCGTTTAAAAATGTGTTTAATGACCCTTTGGCAAGTTCTATAAAAGGATCCTTAACCGGAAACTTATCTGAACCACAAAGCACAGAGTGTTCTAATATATGAGCCACTCCTGTAGAATCACTAGGTGGTGTTCTAAAGGCAATGGAAAACACTTTATTATTGTCTTCATTACTAAGCACACACACTCTTGCACCTGACTTATTATGTTTAAAATATAATCCTTTGCTTTTTATTTCATCTATATATTCAGTCTTAACTAAAGAATACATTCCTTCTAATCTGCTTAAATCCATTATTAATCTGTCCTTTCATATTATCGCATTTAACTGTCATTTTTCGTAATTATTTACACAAATCTTAATTCTAAACTATCCTATCACTCTCTACTTAGCCCTTTGAAGCATGTTTTCAAGGTCTGCTACAGTGTATTCATAACTTTTTCCACAGAACTGACATTTAACCTCAATAGGCTCGTTATCATCTATCATAGATTGAATATCTTTCTTGCCTATACTTATTATTCCTTTTTCAAAACGCTTTCTGTTACAATTACAGTTATATGAAGTTAAGGTTTTACCGTTAATCTCTAAACCAAAATCACCCAACACATGTTCTAAGATATCTTCAGGAGACATTCCTTTATCAAGCATTGTAGTAACAGGTTCTATGGAATTAATCTTTGCCTCAAGGGCATCTATCACCTCATCAGGAGTAAAAGGCATTAACTGAATTATAAATCCTCCGGCTTTCCTTACAGTATTGTCCTTATTCATCAATACACCTAAAGCCACTGATGAAGGTACTTGTTCCGAAGTCGCATAATAATAGGTTATATCTTCTGCGATTTCACCTGAAACCATGTTTACCTGAGATACATAAGGCTCTTTCATGCCCATATCCATGATTACGCTTAACACACCAAGGTCAACGGCTCCGGCTACATCAAGTTTTCCAATTTTATTAGGTGGTAGCATAACATTCGGATTATTAACTAATCCTTTTACATTACCCTTAGAATCTGCAGTTACAGTTATTCCACCAATTGGACCACTGCAGTTAACCTTTAAAGTAAGTAAATCATTCTCTCCCTTCATCATAATTCCCATCATTGCACCTGCTGTCATAAGTCTTCCAAGTGCAGCACTAGCAACAGGGCTGGTATTATGAATAGTCTTACCTTCCTCTACCATATTTGTTGTATCCGCTGCAAAAGCTCTTATAGCACCATCTGCAGCTGTTGCTCTAATAATGTAATCCATAAATTATTCCTTTCTTATCTATATAATCGGCCATTGCGCTTATGTGTACACCTTGCCTTCTTGATAACCTTCCTTGGCTATTATATATATTCTTTCACTATTGTTTCTTACAGGTTCATTTGTAAATGCATCATAGGAAGTTATAAATTCCATTCCTGCCTTTTGTAAAAGTCCCTTTATTTCTTTTAAAGAATAGGCTCTTTGATAGTGAGTTTCCACATGTTTTTCATACAGTCCACTATCCTTTTTTATGAACAAAGTTACTTCGTATTCATTGATTTTTTCTTCCTCGTAATATGTGTTTTCCCATATAAAACTTTCATTTTCTCTGTTATCTGCTATTACACTGTCTCCAATAATCTGTGAATACTTATACTCCGTATTTAAATCAAAAATAAATACACCATTCTTTTCAAGGTAATTATTCACTAACTTAAACACCTGTAATAAGTCTTCTTTTTCGGTTATATAATTGATACAATCACATATACTGATAACTGCGTTCACCGTTCCATACAGTTCAAACTCTCTCATATCCTGCATAAGATACAAAATACCGTCATCACTTTTTTCTCTGGCAATGGATAGCATATCTTCGGAGTTATCAATACCTATCATATCATAGCCTTTTGCTTTAAGCCTACGTGTTAATTTTCCTGTTCCACAACCTAAATCCAATACAAGCCCTTCCTTAATTCCATTGGATTTTAGAAGTTTTGCAATATATTCACACCATTCATCATAAGGAACATTGTCCATAAAATAATCATAAACTGAAGCAAATGCTGTATATACCTGATTCTCCACCTTGATTCCTCCAACCTATTCAATGTCTGTAATAAAGCTTATTACAACAAATAATTAGTATACCATACTTTGCCTACTCTTTCTATACCAAGAAAGCCTTTCCCATAGAAAATGAATATATAATACTTCTTTCTACCTTCTTAGATGTACCACCTTCTATAGCCTTTTTATAATAGTCTAACTGTAACTTGTATCTTTGCGTTAAAACTTGCTGTCCGGTTGTACTGTCCACATTATCTGTCTTATAATCTAACAGATATATTTTTCCATCTATTTCGTAGTACACATCAATAATTCCCTGAATTATTGTAAGTTCATCTACATCTATATCATAGACTTGGGATAACGGAAGTCCCATAACGAACTGTTTTTCTTTATATAGTTTACCTTCTTTATCTGCTCTAATCATATCTTTCGCTTCTTTAGTCTTAAAAAACTCCATAATCTTTTTAACAGATACTATTTCCATGTAATTTTCAGGTATATATCCATTTTCACTCATGACTTTCATTTGTGCTACTATTCCGTCATATGATAAATCTCCTGTAAAATCCAATTCCTTCATAACCATATGATATACTGTACCTCTTGCTGCTCCTGTAAGTACATTCTCTTCTTTTTTCTCTATAAACTTTGGAATACAAGATTGTCTTATATCTGTTTCAAACACAAATCTTTCTTCCGTATCCTCAACTTCACCTTTATTGGCATGTATATGAGCATGTTTTAAATCTGACACAGATACTTTACTTTTACACTTACATTCTGCATTATAGGGATAAACATATTCATTAGATTTTTCTAGAATCTCCTTTGTTTCCAAACTGTAGTCTTTATTGGTATCAAAGTTGTTGATATCTCGAATTGTAATTTTATCTTTTATTATTTCTTCATCCTCTTTAATAAACTCCTCTAACTCTCTTACCAAAGTAATTGCAAGATGTCTATCATTATCACAAACTCTATATAGACCACATTCTAGATGTTTTCCTTCTAATAAATCTCTGGCAAATGTTACATAAACATTTTCCTTGCATAATGCTTTAAGAATCATCTTTAAGTTAGAATCTGAAGAAACTATCTCGTTATATCCCATTCTTGAACTAGTCATTCCAAGATTATAATAACTTTGTATGTTTTCTAAAATCCTATACCCACCGCCAACTATATATAACTGTTCTTTGGCTCTTGTAAGAGCAACATAAAGAATTCTAAGTTCCTCGCCAATATTGTCTCTTGCAATCTTATTTCTTACCGCTCTTGCCATTATATTGTCATACTTAATTCTGTTCTCATAATCAACATATATAGAGCCTATTCCCATATCATTATCTAAGCATAATTTTGCTTTAGAGTCCGCCTGATTATATTGCTGATATGTTCCCGCAAGGAAAACAACTGGAAACTCTAATCCCTTACTCTTATGAATGGTCATGAGTTTTACACTATTTTCTCCTGTAGCCATTGCCGGTGGTTCAAATTCCAGTTCATATTTTTTCATTTTTTCAATTGTGGCAACGAACTTAAACAATCCACTAAGCCCACTATAGTCAAGAGCCGCTGCTTTATTAACTAACGCATCCACATTCTGTCTTTTCTTTTCTCCATTAGGCATAGCATATATATAATCGTACAATCCCGTTTCAAAAACAATCTTACTAATAACATCCTCAGTCTTCATGTATCGCGCTATTTCTCTATATTCATTTATAAAGTCCAAAAGTTTTTTACATTTGCAAACAGTTTCATAAGAGAATTTTCCAGAAAAATTCTCATCCATTGCATTTACCATTGAAACTGCATCATATATACATACCTGCCTATACTGCGAGCGAATATCTATCATTTCCTCTTCTTTGAACCCAAATATAGGAGACAACATAACCCCTGTAATCGCCACATCTTGATACGGATTATTAATTATCCTAAGAACATTCAAAATCATCTTTATTTCAACAGCCGTAAAGTATCCCACAGTAGAATTAACCTCATATGGTATCCCTTCTTGTTCAAACACATCTATAAATGCCTCATTAATCCCCTTTTGTTTTCTGGTTAGAATTACAATATCTCCATATTCCACTGGTCTAAGAAACTCTTCTCCCAAACTACTATCTCTAATAAGTTTCTTCTCCTTAATTATCTGTCTTATTTTAGACGCGATGATTCTTGCCTCAAATTCTATGCTTTCTTCTAAATCATCTCCCACACTTTCTTTGTCATATACAATAATCTCATTAATGGAAGATGTGTTCTTCTCTTTAGAGTATTTTGCCCCACATTTTAATGCAGCCAGTTCATCATACTCAATTCCTCCAACACAAGATTTCATAATTCTTTCAAATACTATATTGGCAAAGTTTAGTATGTGTTCCCTACTCCTAAAGTTAGTATGTAGGTCTATTCGCACATTTTCTTTCCCATCACTAGTGTAGGTTGAATACTTGTCAATAAAGAGTTCAGGTCTTGCCATACGAAATCTGTATATACTTTGCTTAACATCACCAACCATAAATATATTGTTAATCCCTTGGCTCTTTTTTGATATAGAAGTTAGTATCAATTCCTGAATATTATTACTGTCTTGATATTCGTCTATCATAATCTCATAGTAATAATCCGAAAGTTGTTTTGCTACAGATGTTGGCTCTAAAGTCTCTCTATCCACTAAAATATCTAGGGCATATCTACTTAAATCAGAAAAATCCATTATCTGTTTTTTAACTTTCATTTCGCAGAATCTGTCATAATAATGACATACAAAGTCTGTAAGTAACTCTATATAGTCACCAAGTTTATCAATTATGTTTCTTTGAAATTGCAAAGGTGTTGCAAAGTAACTTTTCTTTATGTCATCTATATAACCTTTATACTTTCCTCTGGCTTTTTTTATCATTTCTTTGTCTTCGTCTGAAATCATTTTGCTAGATTTTAATCGCGAAAACTTATAATTGTTAAACACTTTCTCAAGTTGATTAATGTCTCTACATTCAAGTATAGAGTCCATTATAATCTTATCATCTGTAAAATTATCCTTATACACTCCAAATACACTTCTGTCTATTTCATTTTCAAATATACTATTCTCTAACTCAATAATATCTTTTTTAGCATCTAAGACTCTTTCTCTTACATTATCAACAACTTCTTTTTCCCAATTACCATTCTTGTATTTTTCACTAAGAGTTCTTATCCATTTCTTTGGATATGGCTGACTTACCGCCATACTATATATCTTATTTACCACATCTACAAAATCATCATAATTCTTTGATGATGAATACATGTTTACCATATTAGAAAACTTATCATTCTTTTTATTAAAATAATCTTCAATAGCTTTTTCCATGGCTTCATTTCTTATCATGGCAAGTTCCGACTCATCTGCAATTCTAAGTGCCGGACTAACATCTATTTCGTTAAAATAGTTTTTAAAAACATAACGAAGAAAACTATCAATTGTAGTAATCATAGCTGAATTAGTAAGTATCAACTGTTTTTTCAAATACTCATCATCCGGTCTTTCCAAAAGTTTTTTCTCGATTGCTGCGATTATTCTTTCCTTCATCTGCGCTGCTGCTGCATTAGTAAATGTTACAACAAGAAGATTACTTATGCTCACTGGATTTTTCTCGTCTGTAATCATAGTAATAATTCGTTCCACCAAAACAGCCGTCTTTCCGGAGCCTGCAGCAGCGGACACTAAAATATTCTTATTTCTTGTATCTATGACCCTTTTTTGGTCTTTTGTCCATTCCATATTCTATCTCTCCATTTAAAAGTGCCTCAAAATACTAACTATTCCATATACTCCTGAGTCAGTTCAGCCATTGTATATTTTTTTAATTTACGGTATCTGTCAACATTTCCATCAAATCCACAAATAGATGAATACTCACACCATTCACAGGCATTTTGCTCCATTCCATATCTGTATGGATTTATTTTTATGTTACCATCCATAATGCTTTCGTGAGTACCAAAGGCAATATCTAGCGCATATTTTTCCAAGGCTTTAAGTTGCCCTCGTCCCATTTTTTTACGTTCTGAAACTTTGTCGTCTCCCTCTATATCATCTACTGTACAGTCCAATCCATACTGCTTAGTGGCCTTGTCAATGGCTTCATCTAGAACCTCCCTTTTAATAACCATCTCACCATCTTTGGCCTCAAAATATTTGGGATCATAGTTAATAACCGGTCTGTCTAACCTTGAATAATAAACTCCTGCGGGAACATATTCATCATTGTAGATGCTTCTCGCTGCAACACAATATACAATAAGTTGAATGTCGATTCCATTACCAAATAATGTAGGATCAAATTTTTTGATTCCTGATTTATAATCTGTTATGGCATAATACTTCACATCGTCATCACTTAAAAAGTCCACTCTGTCTATCTTTCCCTCTATTTCAAGTTCCTTATGTCTTACCTTAAATCCTACTTCAAAATCCTTTGGAATAAATCCATTCTTCTTAACAGTTCTTCCCAAATTTAATACCGTAGCCAGAATTAGTTTTTTTATTCGCGCCACCACAAACTTATTAACTTCATTTTCAAGCATTTCCTCATCCATGATTTGATTAATCGCATTATCAACAGATTCATCTACAATTTTACTTGCGAAGTCTTCACTTATCTCATGGAATCCAATACCTTTCTCTGTCAATGTAACACAATATCTGTTAAGTGCGTCGTGATATATTACACCCATATCTACTACTGAAAACTCTGCCTGACTTTTAGGCTTTATGTCTAGTCCATATTTAAGAAAATACGAATATTCACAACTACAATAACTTTGAATTTTTGATACACTATAGGTGTTTTTTTCAAATATTTTTCTTGCCATCTTAGGACTTATTGTTTTATCTTTTTTATTAAAAATTATGTCAAGTAGTTTATCAAGTCTTTCCTTAGACTCATTTCTTGAAATATTCCATTTTAAGACTTCATACCAAGAACAGTCCATCTCTTCATTTTCCCCCTCTTTAAGACCATCAATAAGATAGTCAAGAGCATCTTTTTTCCATGTTAATCTATCTGGTATTATCACATTAGTCTCTAGCCCCGGAAACAAACATTTAATCCTATTAACTAAGAAAGACTGTCTTCTTGGTTTACCGTCATTGCCCATGCCCGAATAAGTTAAGTATAATTTCTCACTTGCTTTAGTAAGCGCAAGATATATGTAAAACTGTTGGTCAAATACCGCTTCTGATTTTGCATTGGCAAGTTCTATTCCCGAAGAAATCATAACCTCTCTTTCAACCTCAGAAATAATTCCCCCTACAGATATGTTTTTGGGAATTACTCCTTCATTAACGCCTACTAAGAACACAACCTTTGCATTACTTATACGTGTTCTTTCGATATCTCCTATAAACACCTGATCAATGCTTAAAGGTATGAGTCCTACTTTAATCTCTTTCATCCCTGTTTCAAATATCTTAGAATACTCTAAAACATCCATTGGCGAATCAGGTATTAGTTCCATTACCTTGTCAAACAAGTTCATTACAGCCGGATAAACCTGAATATATTCCTTGGCAAGAAGCACTTTTCCTTCCGCTTCAAACCTATCTGAAAGTTCATTTAGTCTGTCTTCACAACATCTTTCCACAATAAAATCATAAAGTGCTTTTGTGATACTTTTACAGTCCTTTAACGTAGTTAATCCTTTAACAATTCCTCCTACTTCCTCTAAAACCTTCCGTCTTATCTCATTAACAACTGCCAAATCAAGAGCATAAGGTCTGTTGCATTTTCTCACAAACTTTCTATTCCAATACCTATACCCACTTATTCCTGTAGCATAAATATAATTATCTAAAATGTCACATTCTGATGCACTTATATCTGACATCCCACATCTTAAATACCTAAATACGGACTCATAGGAAAAATCACTACATGCTATATCAAATATTGCAGAGATCATTTCCACAAACGGATTATTTAATATATGCTTTTTGATATCATAAAAATATGCTATTCCTTCTCTTTCAAGAATTCTCGATAATACTCTTCCATATTCAGACATTTCCCCGCACAATATTGCAAAGTCTCTATATCTATATCCATTATTTGACACATATTTTTTTATTTTGTCAACTACAAACTCACATTCCATTGAAATATCTCTGGCATAATTGATAACTATTTTGTCCTCTCTTACTACATCATCCATCACATATTCCTTAAATGGATACCTAAAAATATTCTCTTCTAGATGCTTTAACTGGGTATTTCCTTTAAATCTTCCCATACTATCAATTATTATTGGCTCTATCACAGGCACACCGGCCTCTTTAGCAATACTTTTTAAACACTTAATCATTCTAGAACTCATTCTAAAAAGAGTCTGTCCGGATATGTCTTCAATGTTATCTATCTGTTTGCTATCCACAGTTACTGAAACTAGCATTCTCTCGCACACTTTAACAAGTTGCAAAATCAAGTTATTTTGCACTGGTGTGAAGCCTGTATATTCATCAAGTACTATTATGCATTCCTTTAAAATCCTTGATTTATAAGCATTTGCAGCCAATATATCCAAAAGTTCTTCACTAGTTATATATCTTCCTTTTAAAAACTCTCTAAATAGTTTATACAAAGTAATAAGTTCTCCAAATTTCACATCGAAATTAATGCCAAGTTTGCTTTTAACTGCAAATCCTTCTAACTGTTCTACGGAAACATTATATTGGCAAAACTCACTTATTAATGATTTTATCTCTTCCACAAATCCATCTCTATGTACGCAAGAATGAAAAACCTGTAGTTCTTTTTTATTCTCTTCTATAATCTTTCTAAGGACCATGCTTTTACCTGTATCTTCCAAAATAACCTGTTCCTTAATTCCAAGTTCTTCAAATATCCTGTGTGCAAGTCTGTTGAAACTACACACATCTATATTCATAATAACCTTGCCAGGGTGAGCATTAACAATATCCTTTTGTTTTTGCAATGTAAACTGTTCCGGAACAATATACAGATACTCCTTCTTCGGATTTGCCATTGCTTCCCTTATCACAAATTCTTGCAAATAATAAGATTTTCCACTTCCACTATTACCTAATACTAATTGTAACGACATAATAACTCTCCATTCAAATACGTTGAATTAATCATATAAAATTGTAACATATAAAGTTTATTTTTTCATCTCATATGCATTATTTACAATAAAACTAATATATTATTAATAACCCTTTATGGTTTTGGCTACATTTTTAAACAGGAGGCTTCTTATGAAAAAATCACGCCTATTTGTTATATCAATTAAAGATATTATATATACTTTAATTTTCGCATTACTTGGAATACTACTGATTGTACTATTATTTCTTATGTTTCTTCCTAAAGATGAGTCCTCCAAAGAAACTAAAACATCCAATACATATATTCCTGGTGTTTATACCAGTTGTATGACATTGGACGACACTTCTTTTACTCTGCAATTGACCATTGATAAAGATAGTATAAATTCCGTTGATTTAATTAACGAAGACGAAACTGTTAGTGCAGCATATCCACTAATTCCTTTGTGTATTGATAATATTGAGGCACAACTTGTTACCGGAACAGATATTGATGAACTTTCCTATGAAACTAACAGCAAATATACTCAACTCATTATCACGGAAGCTATCAAAGATTTATTAAACAAAGCTACCAATTAACACTTACAGCATATTCCTTAATTTTAATAAAATCTTTTTTTCCATTCTACTTACCTGTACCTGACTTAAACCCAGTTTCCCAGCAATCTGGGTTTGAGTCATTTGCGCAAAATATCTTAGTTCAATTATCTTTCTTTCATTCTCCTTTAATTCACCTAAAAGGCTTTTTACAGTCATTTTATCTATCAGTTTCTTTTCGTAATCCACTTTATCAGGTATTAATTCTTCATATGACACCTGATTCTTACTATCTTCACCGCCCACTAATGCCGCCATAGATTCTACAGGCCGTTTTGCCTCCATGGCAATTAATATATCTTCTCTGGATATACCTGTGTTCTCACATAAATAACTTATTGTGGGTTCACTTCCAAATTCTTTTATATACTGTTCTCTTGTTTTATCTAACAACCTTATATTATCTTTGATAGTCCTTGAAACCTTAATTATTCCATCATCTCTTAAAAAACGCTTAACCTCACCTGAAATCATTGGAACTGCGTAAGTAGAAAACTTCACATCATAAGAAAAATCGAATTTATCTATTGCTTTTATTAAGCCTATTACCCCTATCTGAAACAAATCATTAATATCATATCCCCAGGAAACAAATCTACGAACAACACTATACACTAATGGCGTGTTGTCACATACCAGCCTATCTTTGGCAGATTTATCCCCCTCTCTTGACAACCTAAGAAGTTCTAATGTATCCATACTCCGCCAAAGCCTAAAGCTCTTCCTTTCCCACAAGACTGGTATCCGTTTCTCTTTCATTTACCTTTATGTATTTTTTCATATATATTGTAGTTCCATTATCTATTAGAGATTCACATTTTAGTTCATCCATAAATGCTTCCATAAATGCAAATCCCATACCCGAGCGCTCTTCATCAGGTTTTGTGGTATATAAAGGCTCCATTGCTTCTTCTATATTTACTATACCACATCCACTGTCCATTATTTTGACCTCAATACATCCTTTTACATCATTTTTTGTTTTATCGTATTTTGTAGTTTTTATCTCCATTACAATCTCGCCTATTGTTTTTTCATATGCATGTATTATACAATTAGTAACTGCCTCTGATACTGCAGTTTTAAAATCATTCATTTCTTCTAAGGTTGGATCTAGATTTAGGATAAATGCTGCTGCAACAACTCTGGCAAAACTTTCATTTTCAGACCTGCTTTCAAAGTTTATTCTCATCTTATTCTCTATAACGCACATATTATTTCTCTCCTTAACACTATGATATTTTCTTATTTAGTTTTTCTATATTATCAACAATCTTGTATATTCCCGACATTTGAAGCATCCTATCTATGTTATCAGGTATATTAATCAAAGACACTTTAGCATCGCTATACTTTGCCTGACGATATCTTCCCATTATTAATCCAATTCCCGAACTATCCATGAACTTAGTCCTTTCAAAATCGAATATTACCTCTTTAATATATTCTCTGTTAAAAAACATATCACTTTCTTCACGGAGTAATGCCGCACTATGATGGTCTATATCTCCATCCATATTAATATACAGTATATTACTACTTACTTTTACACCCATTTAATCATTCCTTTCTTTCATATTAATATTGTAATAATGCCTTCTTTTATCAAATTATCTTATGTATTTTTCTTTCCTATCAAATTAAAAAAGGAGAAATCCTTCGATTTCTCCTTAGTAGTTTAGTATTTATTGTGGTTGCGCCTGTGCCTGTGCTTTTTCAATCTCACTGATTCTTGTCTTAGCTGTC
Organism: Lachnospiraceae bacterium; assembly: GCA_017396145.1. Taxonomy (GTDB): domain Bacteria; phylum Bacillota; class Clostridia; order Lachnospirales; family Lachnospiraceae; genus RUG11200. Next base: position 9,369 of record JAFQMS010000051.1, on the reverse strand, counting down.
GTTGCTCTATTTGAACCTGGCGCCTTTTCAATAAGTATATTGTAGTATTTTAAAGCATTATTATTATCACCATCTTTTTGATATGAACGTCCAATAAAGTATAAAACATCCGCATTAGTTGGATCCATCTTATAAGCTAAAAGCAATACTGCTAACGCCTCATCATACTGGCCATTATTACACTTAGTTCTTCCATCCTGATAGTATTTTTGCACCACATCCGGATAAACTTTTGTTGACATTACTGTATACAATGATTTCGCCTGTGGAATATCAAGACTTGAAACATCCACTTCAGTTAAAGCAATAGCACATTTTTCATAATCTTGCGCTTCATAATATACTATAGCCGTAAACATTGGCGCGTAATCAACTTTTGATGTTGATGAATTATCAGAAATAGTCTTGTTTGCAGCCTCTAATTCACTGGTAAGTTTTTCAATCTTCTTTTCCAATGTCTCGTTGGTAGCCTTCAGGGAATCAACCTGTGCCTGCATCTTACCATTAGCATCATTAGATTCTTCACTTTCGCTATGATATTCTTCCTTCATCTCGTTCTTAACCGATGGAACAACTAAGAATCCAACCACTGCAATTCCTATAATTATTCCGATGATAAGATTAACAAAAGCCATTATATTAGGCCTATCTTCTGAGTAACCTGATAAACTTCCAAAACTTGACTCCTTATCGGGCTCAAAAGTAATCTGTCCAGTTTGAGAAGTCTCACTTTTATACCCTAATTCCGCAAGATACTTCAATGTTGTTGTATTAGTTATATCTATCTTTCTTGCTTTAGTAAGAATTCTGTGTGCTCTTTCTCGCTCTCCTGTCTTAATGTACAATAATGCAAGTAAATGCATAGCCTTTAAAAACTTAGGATTAAGATTAACAACCTTCTTAAGTTGGATTATTGCAAGATCTTCTCCATCCTGTCTGGCAGACTGAAGTGCAAAGTTATATTTTTTTACTGCTTGATTAATGTTGTCTAATTTAGTTGGATTAGACTGAACTTTCTCAATATAATAATCTGCAAGTTCATTCTTCTTAGGCATAAGATTCTTACTTATAACCCACTGAGCCAGTGCCTCTACAACCTCACCTGTTTCATAATAACACAATCCTAAAAGGTTACGAGCATTAATATTATTCTTATCAAGTTTTAAACTTTTGTTCAAATTAATTATGGCATTGCTCAAATCTCTAACTCTTGCCTGTTCTAAACCAAGATTATAGTATATGTTAGACGAACGCAATGCATTCTTATATAATGTAACATCCTCTTTGCAACCATCACAGTACTTTTTCTTAGTTAATGGTGCACCACAATATGGACATCTCATAGTATTCCTCCAGACCTTTGAGGTTATTTATTCCATAGTATCTATCTTTCTTTGTTGGCTTATACTGTTAATTAATGCTCTTTAGTATTGCTCATACTATCTAACATCTGTTTCATTATATCACCAACATCTGTCATATCATTATTATAAATTACATCTTCCGCATCTGAAACTTCAAGACTTGGTTGAAACTTTGCTAACTCTTCTTCAAAATTAATCATAATTAATCCTTTCTAACCATCAGCGACATCTTTCTATCGTTGTAGTATATTTCGCTAACCGTCCCATCTTTAACATAATACCCATATCAGAAAAAAAATGCAATAGTCTCCAAAGAGATTTTGCATTTTTTTATCGCAAATAATTACATTATTAGTTACCTGTAAAGTTTATACCATCATTTTCTCTTTATATGACTAATAATACTCCACACTAACACTATTCCAGATATAACCAACACACAACCCCATATTACCGGATTAAATGTATCGCCTGTATCTACAACATTTTCATCTTCTGTACTATCATTGTCTTCAACTCCTATATCATTATCTCCATCCTCGTCATTCACATCTGTATCCTCGTCATCTTCATCCTCTCCATCCTTATCCTCATCTGTACCATCGTTATCTTCTTCTCCATCATTCTCATCATTAACCTCGTCATCCAAAGACTCGTCATATACATTAAAGTTTAAATATGCCTCAACAGTCTTATAGTTATGAGTGTCTTGTGGAGTGTATATAGCAAGACCACTTACATAGCCTACAGACAATTCTTTATCAGGATAACACCATGCCCATCCTTCCGGCAATGTCTGTTCTTCTAAAACAAGACCATCATGCATCTTCATATCCGGTAACTTTGGTAACTCAACTTCTGGAATTGCCATATCAATAACTATCATTGAGCGACTATTTCCACCATAGTAACATCTAGTTTCTTCTCCTGAAGCTTCTACAACATAAATACCCACATTAACAGGTGCCTCTTCGATTTCTCGTAAGCCCTCTGTAGTAATCTCATAATACTTTAACTTAACGGCACCATCATAATCTAAATCATCCATAGTCTCTACTAATGCTGATGAATTAACAGGAGTACCTGTATATGTTACAATCTCTCCTTCAGTCTTAATGTATATCTGTGCTTTATCTACCTTTAAATCTCCTCTTTCTCCGATTCGTACAATGTAATTCATGCTGCCATTTTCATTGGTATTTATTACCCCTTCTTCCTCTATATACAGCGAACCATCATATACGCTTGGATTAAGAAGTTCATAAGGAGAACCTGTCACATTTTCATCAAGACTTACCTTTGGCAGACTGGCAAATACCTGTGCATTCTCATCCCACTCCATAAGACCTTCTATTGTATACTGGAATTGTGGCTTTTCCTGACCATATTTAACTTCTGTATCCGCTGCCGAAACAGTAATCTCTATAGGAGTAACTGTTATCTGTGTAGAAACAACTGTCACATTATAATTTCTTGACATGAATACATTATCATAGTTTACACCCTTTAAGTTGATGCTTCCACCAACCTTTTTGATATCTACTGAATATGTACCGGCACCTGCTGTTTTCTCAAGTTTTTCTACTTCTAAGGTGCCCACCGCGCTATCCTGGAAAATATCCGAGCCCACTAATCCTTCATATACTATATCATAGATTAGTGTATCTGTTTTACCATATTCTATAGTAGTTAATGTACTACTGTTAGCATCTCTAATCACAGGAGTAGCTGTAATATCTTTTTTGTTTACAGTTACAGTCACATAAGTATAAGCATCTTCATACTCAACACCATTACCCAAATCGTCTCTTTCCTTTAAGGCAATCTCAATAACAGCCTTGCCTGCCCTATTAAATACCACTTCTCCTGTTGTACTATCAAGTATTACTGTTGGTGCAAGTCCATATGTTACAAACTCATCACTGCCCTCAACTATTCTATACTCATAGTAATCGCCCTCTGTACTTGTATGGGAAGGTGTAGGATTTAGCAAAATTGAGTTCGCTCCATAAGTAACCTCTATATCTGCATGACTAACTGTTCTTATGGCTTTATCCTTACTAAACATTCTGCTTACAGATGCTCTGCAAAAATGATTAGTACCATCAATATATTCTGCAGTAACATTGTAATTAGAAGAATTTACTTTATCAAATTCTATACTTGCAATAAATTTACCACTAGAATCCTTAGTAAGGCTAATCTGCCTTGATACAAATCCACCGCCATCTTTAACAATATCTAAGTCTATGACTCCATCTATATCCACTGCATTTAACGCTTCAACTGTTACCACACCCTTGTTGCCGGTCTGAGATGCACTCATTACCAGCGTTATTGGTCTTTGTTCAATGTTAAATGTCTTTGTTACCTTTGCAGCTTCGTATTTGTCTGTTGATGCTACATTGACAACCAAAGTATAAAATCCTGCCTTTGTAGGCATAGTATTCATCTTATTATTTTCTGAAATTCCACCATCATAATAAGTATAGGTTATCTCGCCATTACTATTAGTTTTGATTTCCGGATTAATAATAGGCTTGCCATCATATACCTTTGAAGGGTCTGTTACCACTGCCAAGGTTGTTGTGGATTTTGTTATTTTTCCTGTGTAATTTCCACTAGCACTCCAGTACATCTCACTCTCTTTCGTAGCCTGGGCATTAATTGTAAATGTTCCAAAATCCGTTCCATATAAGGTTATCTCATCTGTTCCCGGCAAGATTATCGGTGAATCCGTTACACTTCCATTCTCCATTAATTTGGCAGTTCCAGATGCTACATACTTTATATCAGAATCCACGTTACTATTCTTAAGTTTTGCCCTAAATGTCTTTCCTGCCATCGGTGTATCAAGAAGAGTAATGTCTAGTCTGGCGTCCATCTTAAGCCAGCTAGTACCTCCTTCTTTAACTTTACCATAGTAGTGTCTATCCTTACCTGCTATAACAAAATATGCATTGGAATTATTATCATTCTTTGGAAGATATAAATAAACTTTACTGTAGCCATCCGAAATAATATCATTACATCCATAATCTTTTACTGCAGTTGAAAGATAGTATATCTCACTATATGGATAATCTACCTTCATCTGTGTTCTATACACCTTTGTTCCATCAGTCCTTACTGCTTTATCAGTGTTATGGCTTACTGAACCACCATCTATGTATATTTTATTAGGGTCTCCACTAAGTCTACCTATAACAGTTCCGCCTGTAATGTAGAAACTCTCATCTTCAAAAAGACCTCTTACATCATTTCCTCCTGTTCCAATATCATTTGCTGCAAAATCTCCACTTCCTGCTCCTGCATTAGCATGTACATATCCACCACTTACATAGAAACCATTGATATTACCGCCTCTAGCACCACCGCCTATTCCGGCTCCGGCACCCTTACCAAGCTTGTCATCTCTATCTCCACCCTTGGCATATACATATCCGTTGGCAATTCTTACACAACTAATATCGTATCCACTTTTAGGAAATGTTACTTCATCTGTATCAATTCCACCACTTCCGATTCCGGCTGCACCTGCACCGCCAATAGCTTTGACATAATACATCCACTCTCCCGAACTCATTCTAATTGTATCAGTAAGTTCTATATTAACTGTATCTGCTCCGCCTTCAAAACCGCCACCTATTCCAGCTGCACCCTTGCCACCTGTAGCTTCAACTTTAGATTTTCCTTTTATGTTAATATCAATTGATGCTTCTCCACCTCTATCTAGACTTCCACCAGAACCAGCTCCAATTCCTGCTCCATAATCTCCACCATTAGCCTTAACTGTACTGTCTGTGATGGTAATGTGTGCTCCACCAGTAAACTGTGCTCCATATCCAGTTCCTATTCCTGCACCATCGCTTCCACCTATAGCTTCAACACTAGAACCTGTAATCTCAATTCCACCGCATGTTATATTCCAAAGTAGCGATGATATACTTTCACTTCCACCACTTCCTATTCCGGCTGCACAAACCTCTCCTGTAGCTTTTACCTTAGAATCTGTAATAGTTATCAATCCGCAACTTTCCTGTGCTCCGCCACCTATTCCGGCTCCACCTCTGTATTTGCCTCGTACACCCCCTGTGGCTGTTACATCAGATGCTGTAATAGTTATTGCACCTACACTTGTTCCCCATCCGCCACCTATTCCGGCTCCACCTTCTCCGCCGATAGCTTTAACAACACTACCGCTAATCTTTATCTCTCCACATTCTCCACCAGTCCAGAACATAAAATCCGATGACCTGTCTGAAGAATATCCACCACTTCCTATTCCTGCACCATTAATAGACTTTGCCTCAACTTTAGAGTTCTTTATCTCTATTAATTTTACTGAAGAAAATGCTCCTGAACCTATCGCAGCTTTTTGACCAACGCGTGAATCTGCCTTTACTGTTGAACCCTCTATTACCAAAGAATTAAGGCAGCTTTCTATAAATACTTCGTTACCATTAAAAGATAGCCCTATACTTCCTACCTCTATATCACTATTTTTAATGTAAATGTTATTAACACTACAGCTTGTACCTGCTCCTATTCCGGCGCCCCTTCTTGTAGATTGTCCTCTGTCATAAACTTTACAGTTTTCTATGGTAATATCCTTACCTTCTTTTTTAGCCATATCTGTTTTAAACCCTGTACCTATACCCGCACCATCACTATCATATCTTGAATCAATACTTACAATAGCATTTTTTATGGTAATATTTCCACACTTACTACTTGCAGAACCAATTGCTGCTGCATCATTAGTTCTGCCATCCTTAGCAAATGCATTGGCATTAATTGTAAGTGGTCGTCCACTTCCCACACCTTCAATTGTTATATCTCCACCATCTTCATTTTCTCCAGAACCAATACCACTACTCTCATTATAGCCTGTAGCCGTTACCTTACCCCATCCATATATCTCTATCTTATTAGCAGTTGCATTACCACCGCCAATTCCTGCGCCTTCATTTCCACCTGTTGCGGTAATTGTTCCACCTCTAAGATATATATATACAGAGCTAATATTATGAGAAATAGTTCCTGAATTAGCATTACCTATTCCCGCGCCCCATTTACCGCCTGTTGCGGTAATCTCCAAGGTGCTTCCTGACTCTTGGGAAATCTTTAATCCACTAACCTCGCTTTGGTCTCCACCACCGATTCCTGCGCCGCTTTCTCCACCTGTAGCATTAATTATTCCGCCTGTAATCTTAATGTTATTAACATTACCACCATTCCCTGCTAAGACTCTATTGCCACCACCAATTCCTGCACCGTATTGGCCACCCTTGGCTGTTATTGTTCCACCACTTATTGTTATATTTTCTGTATATCCTTCTTTACCTCCACCTATTCCGGCTCCACTTGTTCCACCTGTGGCTGTTACATTTCCTCCACTAATGGTTATATTATATGCATCTCCATCTTCACTTCCACCAATTCCTGCTGCGTAAGTTCCACCCTTAGCGACCACAGTACCTCCTGTAATCTCAATTGTGTCACATTTACCACCAGAACCAGTTCCAATTGCATCTCCGCCACCAATACCGGCTGCATACTTTCCACCTGTAGCTGTTATATCACCATTGTTAATATATATTCCGTCATCACATATTCCGTCACGCCCTGAGCCAATTCCCGCACCACTGCAACCTCCTGTCGCTGTAATAACCGGACAGTTTTTAGAATCACCTATAGTAATCTTTCCACAGTTTTCATCATAATTACTTCCAATGGCAGCAGCACCATATTGAACACCACCAACTTTTACAGTGAGTTTTCCATTACCCAATATGGTAAGGCTAGCCCCGTCTTCAACACATATTCCGGCATATCCGTAATTCTTACCTACGCCTGTGTTATTACCACCTTCAAGGCGATTATTTCCTTTTAAATAAATGGTAACAGTGCTTCCCTTCTCAATGTGAATAGCACTTTTTTCCTTACTCTTACCATCATCCTCTTCGTCAAGTAAATCTATCGTTACATTTGTCAAATATAGTTTTATATTCTTACCGTCCACATATATCCGATTCTTCCCTGTTGAGCCTGTAACTTCATATGTACCACCATCTTTGGTACATTTTACGTCTCCACTGGAAATATCCTTGGCTGCCTTGGATATCATAGGGCAACACATAATATTAAGCAATACAATACCTATCCATAATAAAGTTTTTAATTTATTCTTAGCACATCTCATACGCAATATCTCCTTTAGTGGCACAAATCTCATAACTAAATTATCTTACCTTTGCATTAAAATTACAATAGAAAATGCAGACTACACATCCTATCTGTACATAGAATTTTTTTTAAATTTGTTAGTAAAAATGACGAAAACTCCGGTTCCTTTATTGGCTACCAGAGTTTCATAATTATTTCGTTCATTTATTATGCAAATTGTCCCAGCAACTGCTCGTATTTTTCTTCATATTCTTCATAACTTAACCCTACATATGTTTTTTCACTCCATTTCCCATCTGCGAACCTTCTCTCAGAAACATTCATTTTGTCATCATCAGTAAATGTTGCACTTATTACTGCCACATTAATTAATTCTCCATTTTCATATCTATACACCGAATAATCATGAGTTGAGGAACTGGCTCTGTTATCACCTATTATTAATTCTTTATCGTAATCTATATCAGGATTAGGAATCTGATTAAAACTTTCGTCTCTCACAAAGTTTTTAGTTTGTTCATTCCAAATATATGCTTCATATTCCTTTGCCCCCTGCGCACCATAGTATCCTTTAAGAATTAATATATCAAAATAGCCATCAAAGTTAACATCTACAACTTCAACCATCTCGCCCTCAGTAGGAATACATGAAACCAAGTTATCCTTCACAAGCACAATATCCTGACTAAAACCATCTTTTTCTCTCTTAATAGTAATATCCCACTTAATATCCTCTTCCTCTCCTGTTCTATTTACTTCGTAGGTAAAATCTTCTTTTCCTTCACGCAGCAAATGTCTTATAACTTTTTCTGAATAATCATACTCTTTAGCTATATACTTCCCACTTCTACCATGACTACCAGCCAAATTAAAAGAATAACTGTTCATAAGTTCAACATATTCATCATAAGTTATTTCCCCTTCTCTATTTTCTTTGGTATAATACTTTGCTTCCCCTAAATAATCATCACTTATTATATTAACAATAAGTTCGTCTTTCACCCCATCTTTAGTTATTTCTTTAACTTTTGTGATTACATTATCTGCGGCTCCATTAGACCCTTCCATAACACCATCATTATAAAGTGGATTCATTCCTCTGTAGGGCCACTCCTGAGCATAAATAACATTATCTATTTCGAAAAAAATCAAGAAATCTCCACCGATATATGTTGTGGAAAGTGCAACTTCCTTAGTTCCATTACCGTCCATATCCTCGTAGTAAAAGAAATCATACTTCTTGCTATCATCTTTTCCCTCTTCTCCGTAAGCATCTACACTTAATATTTCATTAAGATACTTCATTTCCTTTGTATCAACTAACTTAACCTTTTCTTTATTCAGCAAGGCCTTCTGCATTAAACTCAACTCATCATCAGCTTCCTCGTCGGGTTGTGAAGCACTTGTGTCTTCTGGCTTAATTGTCTCCTCTGCCTTATGTGTCTTTATTGGTTCCTTGGTTGCCTGTTCTTCTCCTTCGCACCCTGTAAACACACATAATACGACTATCATTAATAACACCAGCACTATTTTCTTCATATCTTCATTATCCTTTCTGTACTATTGCCTATGCTTGGCAGTTGTTTTGCAGTTTATAGTTTACTCTTTTACTTATCCACACTATTTAGCCATCTGTTCCAATGGGCTTCATCCGTGGCAGATTCATAGTTCTTATCAAGAAATTCAGAAATAAATCTCATCTTATTAATCACATGCGGACTATAGAAGCTGTCCGGAACATTATCTTCTTCATAAGACATCATCATTCCAAACACCTCTGCCATATCCTCGCTTCTGCTTGTTTTCGCATAGCTTG
>JAFQMS010000050.1 GCA_017396145.1 Lachnospiraceae bacterium | reverse complement strand
TGCAACAATTGTTAACTCATTTGTATCATCTAACGTAGATTTAATTATGGCTAACGCAACACCAGCCCTTCAGTCAGCTGCTAATGCAACAGCAGATATTCCTGTTCTTGGAACAAGTGTAACTGACTATGCAACAGCTTTAGCACTTAAGGATTTTGACGGCGTTGTTGGTAATAATGTATCAGGAACTTGTGACCTTGCTCCACTTGATAAGCAGGCTGAGATGATTATTGAACTTTTCCCAGAAGCAAAGAATGTTGGTATTCTTTACTGTTCAGCAGAACCTAACTCAAAGTTCCAGTCAACTGAGATTACAAAGATTCTTGAAGACAAGGGCTTAACTTGCGCAGAGTTTACATTCGTAGACTCTAACGATATTGCCGGTGTAGTACAGCAGGCAGTTGCAGATAGCGATGTAATCTATGTTCCAACAGACAACACAGTAGCTTCTAATACTTCAGTTATTGATAGTATCGCAAGACCAGCAGGTATTCCAATTGTTGCAGGTGAAGCAGGTATCTGTAGCGGATGTGGTGTGGCTACATTATCTATCAGTTATGAAGACCTTGGTCGTGCAACTGGTGAAATGGCATACGAAATCCTTGTTAATGGAAAAGATATTACAGAAATGAAGGTTGAATATGCTGCAGCAACAACTAAGCAGTATAATAAAGAGATTGCAGAAGAACTTAAGATTACAATTCCTGAGGGATATGTAGCGATTGGAGAATAATTGTGGAATTAGTAGATTTAATAAATGCCCTACCTGGAGCAGTGGCTCAGGGACTTTTCTGGGGTATCATGGCAATTGGTGTATACATTACATATAAGGTTTTAGATGTAGCCGACCTTACTGTAGATGGTACAATGTGTACCGGAGGAGCAGTGTGTGCGGTTATGATGATAGCAGGTCATAATGTTTGGGTTAGTATGGCTTGTGCAGTGGCAGCGGGAGCATTAGCAGGATTGTTCACAGGAATTTTCCATGTGACTCTTGGAATTCCAGCCATCCTTGCAGGTATACTTTCTCAACTTGGACTGTACTCAATTAACCTTAAGATTATAGGTAAAGCTAATGAGGCGCTACCATCTCATGTATATGATGTTTTAGTTGCAATTAAATATAATAAAAATGTTCCAATAACTGAGAATACGATATTCATTGTTGCAATATTTACTATCGTTATTATTGCACTTCTTTATTGGTTCTTTGGTACATCTTTAGGATGTTCTATAAGAGCAACAGGAAGCAATCAGAATATGAGTAGAGCTCAGGGTATCAACACTAAGTTTAATACTGTATTGGGTCTTATGATATCTAACGGACTTGTTGCACTTTCAAGTGCTCTATACACTCAGTATCAGGGATTTACTGATATTAATATGGGTCGAGGAGCAATCGTTATAGGTCTTGCAGCGGTTATTATCGGTGGAGTAGTGTTTGAGAGAATATTTAAAAACTTTGCTCTTAGACTTTTATCAGTATCCTTAGGTGCAGTGATATATTATATTGTACTTCAGATTGTAATCTGGATGGGATTTGATACAGATTTACTTAAATTACTTTCAGCTATTGTGGTTGCTTTATTCCTTGCATTTCCATATATCAAAAAGGAATATCTTCCTGTTTTGTTTAGTATTAAAAAGAGAATTGCAATCAGAAAGAACAACAAGGCTGCGCTTTCAGCAAAAGGAGGTGCTAAGTAATGTTAGAAGTAGTAGGTATATCGAAGACATTTAACAAAGGAACCGTTAATGAGAAAAAAGCACTAGACAAACTTTCTTTAAAACTTGAAGAGGGCGATTTTGTAACAGTAATTGGCGGTAATGGAGCAGGTAAATCCACAATGCTTAACGCTATTTCCGGCGTGTTTAGTGTTGATGAAGGTGACATTTTAATAGATGGTCTTAATGTGACCTATATGTCGGAGTTTAGAAGAGCGAAGTATCTTGGAAGAGTATTTCAAGACCCTATGATGGGAACTGCTGCAGATATGGGTATTGATGAAAATCTTGCTCTTGCTGCGCGAAGAGGAAAACTTAGAGGACTTGGAAGAGGTATTAGCGCAAAAGAAAGAGAAAGTTATAGAGAATTAGTCTCAACACTTGATCTTGGTCTTGAGAACAGAATTACTTCTAAAGTAGGACTTCTTTCAGGTGGACAAAGACAGGCAATTACGCTTCTAATGGCAACTCTTAAGCAACCAAAACTTTTGCTTTTAGATGAGCATACAGCAGCCCTTGATCCTAAGACAGCAGCGAAAGTATTAGAAACAACTAATTCAATAGTTAACGGAAATAAACTTACAACCCTTATGATTACTCATAATATGAAGGATGCTATTGTAACAGGAAACAGACTCATAATGATGAATAATGGAAACATAATCTTAGATATTAAGGGTGAAGACAAGAAGAAACTTACTGTTGACGATTTGTTACAAAAATTTGCTGTAGCAAGCGGTGAAGAGTTTACTAACGACAGGGCGTTATTGTCATAGATTTATCTGAATTAATAGAGTATCCGGGATTGATTTACTAATATTAAAGTCCCGGATATTTTTTCTGTATATACTAGAAAAATGTTGGCATATATGATAAAATCCTATTTTGGATAAGTGCTTTATTGGGTTTACAATCAGCATAAAATATAGGCAGTAGAGTTAAGACTGCCGGAAACGAGGAAATATGGGCGGATTTTTTGGCGTTGCATCAAAAAATGATTGCATATTTGATTTGTTTTTTGGAACAGATTATCATTCACATCTTGGAACTAGAAGAGCAGGAATGGCAGTGTATGGAAAGGACGGATTTAATCGTTCTATTCATAACATTGAGAATTCACCATTTAGAACGAAATTTGACAAAGAAGTCAACGATATGGAAGGTAATATGGGTATTGGCTGTATTTCGGACTATGAGCCACAGCCACTTATAGTGCGTTCTCATCTTGGAACCTTTGCTATTACTACGGTTGGTAGAATAAATAATCTTGATGAGATTGTAGGGATGGTTTTCAAGAAAGGACATTCTCATTTCCTTGAAATGAGTGGTGGAGATATTAATGCTACAGAGCTTGTGGCAGCCATCATCAATCAAAAGGACAATCTTATAGATGGTATCAAATATGCACAGGAAATTATTGAAGGTTCAATGACAATGCTTGTGCTTACACCAAAGGCTATATTTGCAGCGAGAGACAAAATGGGAAGAACTCCTGTTGCCATAGGTAAGAAAGAGGATGGTTTTTGTGTCACTTTTGAAGCATTTGCATACCTTAATTTGGGATATACAGATTACAAAGAACTAGGACCTGGAGAGATTGTGGTTGTTACACCTGAAGAGGTTCGTACAGTTGCAATGGCAGGAACAGATATGAAGATTTGTACATTTCTTTGGATATACTATGGCTATCCTTCATCAAGCTATGAAGGGGTTAGCGTTGAAGAAATGAGATATCGATGTGGTGCAATGCTTGCAAAACGCGATAATGTAACTCCGGACATTGTAGCCGGTGTGCCAGATTCTGGAGTTGCTCATGCAATTGGATACGCTAATGAATCAAAGATTCCGTATTCAAGACCATTTATTAAGTATACACCAACTTGGCCAAGGTCGTTCACCCCTACTATTCAAAGTAAGAGAAATCTTATTGCTAAGATGAAGCTTATTCCAGTTCACGACCTTATTCAGGACAGAAAACTTCTTTTGATTGACGACTCCATTGTTAGAGGTACTCAGCTTAGAGAGACAACAGAGTTCCTATATACAAGCGGAGCTAAAGAGGTACACATAAGACCTGCATGTCCACCATTAGTTTATGGTTGTAAATACATTAATTTTTCTCGCTCTAATTCAGAAATGGATCTTATAACAAGAAGAGTTATTAAGTCATTAGAGGGAGATAACGCAGAAAATGTTCTTAATGAGTACACCAATCCTGAATCAGACAGATATGACAGGATGATAGAGGAGATTAGAAAGCAGCTTAACTTTACATCATTAAGATACCATAGACTTGATGATATGCTAGATGCCGTAGGAATTGATAAGGACAAATTATGTACTTTCTGTTGGAATGGTAAAGAATAAATACAATAATCTGCCACATAGAGTTGCTTGTGCCATGTTTTGTCATGATGTAGGTATTAGCAATTCTGTGTGGTGTTTTTAGTTAAAAGTTCTTGTTAAGAAAGGATAGCTATGCAGGAAATAATTGATTACTATAATAAGTTTAATGAGAATAAAAGACTATTAAGTCCTCATGGAAGAGTGGAATTTCTCACAACTTTGAAATATATCAGGGAATATGTTGACAAATTTGTGACAGAGAATGGGAGATGTCCTAAGATTATAGACATTGGAGCAGGTACGGGAAGGTATAGCTTTGCAGTTGCCCAGATGGGATGCGAGACTACAGCAGTAGAACTTGTGGAACATAATCTGGAAGTGCTTCGTTCTCAAAAGAACCAACCTAAGATAAAGGCGGTTCAGGGCAATGCCACAGATTTGTCACAATTCAAAAATGAGGAATTTGATATTGCGTTAGTCTTTGGACCTATGTATCATTTGTTTAGATTTGAAGATAAACTTAAAGCGCTTAATGAAGCAAAAAGAGTTGTAAGACCCAGGGGCTTTATTTTTGTGGCTTATGTTATGAATGAGTACAGTGTGATTACATTTGCATTTAAAGAACACAACATTAAAGAATGCATCAAAGAGGGAAAACTTGATGACACCTTTAAGACACTTACTACGCCAAAGGATTTGTATGACTATGTAAGGCTAGAGGATATAAAAGAGTTAAATAAGGCTGCTAATCTGGAGAGGATTAAGATTATAGGAGCCGATGGACCTGCTAATTACATTAGACCTTCTCTTAAAGAAATGGATGAGGAAGAATTTGAACTATTTATGAAGTTTCAGTTTTCAATATGCGAAAGAGAAGATTTGATGGGGGCTAACGCTCATACAGTAGATATTTTGATGAAAAAGTAGTGTCATTAAGACAAAATTTAGTAGTAAAATCTATGTGAAAATGCTATAATTATTTAGGTTGAATAATTAAACTTAAAAACGATTAAGAATGGTGGCAAAATGGAAACAAGAGTAGAAAAGGCACAAAGATTATTTAAAGAAGGATACAATTGCGCTCAGGCAGTATTTGCTGCATACAGCGATATTTATGGAGTAGATACTCAGACAGCATTAAGAATAGCTGCCTCTTTTGGTGGCGGTATGGGTAGAATGCGAGAAGTGTGCGGTGCACTTTCAGGAGCATTTATGATTGCGGGACTTGAGAATGGTGCCGTTGAAGGAAGTGATGCCCAAGGAAAGAAAGCCAACTATGATCTGGTTAATGTAATAGCTAACGAGTTTAAGAAAGTCAATGGAACAATTATTTGTCGTGAACTGTTGGGACTAGATAATAAAGAGAAGAGTAATTGCACAGGAAAGTCTGTAGAAAAGAAAATTGACACAACCCCTGAACCAAGAACAGAGGAGTATTACAAGAAAAGACCTTGTGAGGAGATGGTTAGTTTGTGTGCAAACATAATAGAGGATGTTATACTTAAACCGAAGAATCAGGGTATACATGTAGATTTTATGAGAGTTAATTCTCCTGATGATGTAATGCGAGTAGCGGATATAGCTGACAAAGTGTGGAGAGAGCATTACAAGGGAATTCTTTCTGATGAACAGATTGAATATATGATTGATGAATTCCAATCACCGACGGCTATAACAAGACAGATGGTTAACAAGCATTATGAATACTATCTTCTTGACAATGATGAGGCCTATATAGGATATGTAGCAATTGTTAAGGAAGAAGGGGAACTGTTTATAAGTAAGATATATCTTTTAAGCGAATTTCAGCATAAAGGATATGGAAAGGCTGCAGTTGATAAGATTAAGGAGACAGCCATAAGAGAAGGAATCAGTAAGATATGGCTTACAGTTAATAAGAACAATGTTAATGCAGTAAAAGCATATAAAAAATACGGATTTGAGAACAAAGATTCAACTATAACAGATATAGGTAATGATTTTGTAATGGATGACTATATCATGGAAATGCAGTTAAACTAACTTTAATATGTCAGTGTTAGCAGTTTGCTATGACAGGAAAGGATTTATTATGAATAATTGTGTGATAACAATAGCTAGAGAATATGGTAGTGGTGGTAAAACCATAGGAAAAATGATTGCTGATGAGATGGGAATTCCCTTTTATGATAGGGAGATATTAAAACTTGCATCAGATGATAGCGGAATCAATGAAAGTTTATTTGCAAAGGCTGATGAAAAGATGGCATCATCACCATTGTTCAAGATTGCTAACCGTGTATATACAGGAGAACTCATTCCACCAGACAGTGATGATTTTGTATCTAATGATAATTTATTTAATTATCAGGCAAAGATTATTAAAGAACTAGCTGAGCAGGGTCCATGTGTAATAGTTGGAAGATGTGCCGACTTTGTGCTTAAGGACAATGACAATGTAGTAAGATTATTTGTACATTCAACTCCTGAAAAGAATCTTGAGACAGTATGTAATCTTAAAGGAATGGAAGAAAAGGAAGCACAAAAGCTTATTGATAAGACTAATAAGCACAGAGCAGCATATTATAAGTGTTATACGGGAAGAGACTGGGATAATGCAAAGAATTATGATTTGTGTTTAGATAGTAGTCGTCTTACATATGAAAAATGCGTAGAAATCGTAAAAGCATATATTAGTATCAGATAGATTATATGTATGATAATACAAGATTTAAAGACGAAAAGTAACAGAGGTTAGGTTATGATATCAGAAAAAATGAAAGTCCTTGTAGAGCAGAGCTCTGTTATTAGAGCTATGTTTGAAGAAGGAAAGAATATGGCAAAACTCTATGGTGCTGAGAATGTATATGATTTTAGTCTTGGCAACCCAAGTGTTAATCCACCTAGACAGATTAAGGATGCAATTAAAAGTGTAGTAGATGAAGAGGATGAGAATCTTGTTCATGGCTATATGAATAACTCTGGTTATGAAGATGTAAGAGATGCTGTTGCTAACTCTCTTAATACCAAATTTGGAACTAATTTTAGTTATGAGAATATTCTTATGACCGTTGGTGCAGCAGGGGGATTGAATGTAGTCTTCAAGACTCTTTTAAATCCTGGAGATGAGGTTGTGGTATTTGCACCTTTCTTTGGGGAATATAGAAACTATGTAAGTAATTTTGATGCAAAACTGGTAGTTGTTCCACCTAATACAAAAAACTTTATGCCTGACATGGAAGGACTTGGGGCAGCTATAACAGCTAAGACAAAGATTGTATTAATCAATACACCTAATAATCCTACAGGGGTTGTTTATGATGATGCAACTTTAAAGGAACTTGCAAAGGTGTTGCAAGAGAAAGAAGCACAGTTTAATATGCCTATTTATCTTGTGGCAGATGAACCATATAGAGAACTTGCTTATGATAATGTGGAAGTACCTTATGTGACTAAGTATTACACTAACACAATAGTTGGATATTCATATAGTAAATCACTTTCACTTCCGGGAGAAAGAATAGGATATCTTGTGATTCCAAGCGAAATAACAGATGCTAAGGATATCATTTCCGCAGCAGGTGTGGCTAATAGAATCCTTGGATTTGTTAACGCACCATCCCTTATTCAAAGGGTTGTTCTACGATGTCTTGATGTAAATGTAGATGTGGAAGTATATAACCGCAATAGAGAATTATTATATAACAGCCTTAAAGAGTATGGTTATGAGTGCGTAAAGCCACAGGGGGCATTTTATCTTTTTGTTAAGACATTTGATATGGATGACAAGGAATTTGTGGCCAAGGCAAAGAGTAAGAATATACTTGTTGTACCGGGTTCTTCCTTTGGATGTCCTGGATATGTAAGAATCGCATATTGCGTTGATTATGATATGATTAAACGTTCTTTAAAAGGATTTGAGGAATTAGCGCAGGAATGCAAATAATGTGCAAATTTTATGTGCAGGTGCCTAAAGGCGCATATGCAACAATATGGAATATAGGAAATGTGAGAGAATATGAGTTTTAGAGATAATATAAGAAAGGTTGTTCCTTACACACCAGGGGAACAGCCTAAACTTTCAAAAATGATAAAATTAAATACTAATGAAAATCCTTATCCACCTTCAAAAGAGGTGGAAAAAGTTTTGCAGGGGCTTGATATGGATAGGTTCAAACTATATCCGGACCCAAAGATTGAAAAGTTGGTTACTGCTATAGCAGATAACCTTGGGGTGGCTTCAGACAAGGTGTTCGTAGGTGTAGGTTCAGATGATGTACTTGCAATGGCATTTATGACATTCTTTAACTCTGACAAGCCTATAATATTTCCAGAGGTTACTTATTCATTTTATGATGTGTGGGCAGATTTGTTTAAGATTCCATATAAGACATTTGCCCTTAAAGATGACTTTTCTATTGATGTTAAGGATTTTTGTGTGGATAATGGTGGAGTGGTTCTTGCCAACCCTAACGCACCAACGGGCATATATGAAAGCCTTGAATTTGTAGAGGAAGTACTTAAGAATAACAAAGACAGTGTGGTAATTGTTGACGAAGCCTACATAGATTTTGGTGGAAATTCGGCAATAAGTCTCCTTGATAGATACGAAAACCTTGTGGTTGTTCAGACATTTTCAAAGAGCCGTTCAATGGCAGGAATGCGAATAGGCTTTGCGGTTGCTTCACCAGAACTTATTAAAGCTATGAATGATGTTAAATACTCATATAATTCATATACTATGAGCTATGCGTCTATAGAGGCAGGAACAGCGGCAGTTAATGACAAAGAATATTTCGAGCAGACACGAAATAAGGTTATATTAACAAGAGAAGAAGCTAAAAAGGAACTGACTAAGAGAGGATTTACATTCCCTGATTCTATGACTAATTTTATATTCGCAACTCATAAGGAAAAAGCGGCTGCAGATATATTTGAAGAACTTAAGAAAAGAGGTATATTTGTGCGCTACTTTAATAAGCCGGGAATTGATAACTATCTTAGAATTACCATAGGTACTGATGAACAGATGAAAGAATTTTTTGATGCATTAGATGAGATTCTCGCATAATTTGCGCCATTAATGGCTAATATTTAGATAAGAAATCCATAATGATTTGCAATAAATGGTATTATGTGATAGCATAAACATTCGTACAAAATCTATTATATAATATGCTGAAAGGTAGTAAGTATTTATGAAGTTTTTAATTGATGTTTTAAAGGGTGTTGTTATGGGTATAGCTAATATAATACCCGGAGTCAGTGGCGGCACCATGGCGGTGACTATGGGAATCTATGATAAGATGATAGGTGCCATTAATAAGATTTTTAAGAAGTTTGTAGAGAGCATTAAGATACTTATTCCAATAGGAATTGGTATGGTGCTTGGAATAGTGCTTTTATCATTTATTATAGAGAAGATGCTTGCAGATTATCCACTGCAGACTAATTGTGTGTTTATTGGTTTAATCCTAGGCGGCTTTCCTATAATCGTGAATAGGGTAAAAGGCAAGAAGATTACTCCTGTATGTATAATTGCTTTTATAGCGTTTTTTGCACTGATAATAGTAATGCAATTAATTGGTGGAGAAGAGAATGTAGCAACAATTAAGATGTCAGTTATAGAGGTTATAAAACTTTTTGCAGTAGGAATTGTGGCATCTGCAACAATGATTATTCCGGGGGTAAGTGGCTCCATGATGCTTATGATTCTTGGATATTATGCACCAATTCTTGAAAGTATTAATGACTTTATCAGATGCCTTACCAAGGTTGATGTAGCAGGAATGTTAGATGCGGCGAAGATACTTTTTCCATTTGGTATTGGAGTGCTGGTAGGAATTGTTCTCATAGCAAAATTAGTAGAGTATTTGTTTAACCACTTTGAAAAAGAAACTTTCTATGGAATACTTGGTTTACTTGCGGCCTCTCCAATTGCAATTCTCATGAATACAGGAATTGATAATGTTGGAGCGGTTACTGTGATTGCTTCCCTAGTGTGTCTTGTGGTAGGGTATGGAATTGCAAGAGTGCTTACTAAATTGGATTCAGAGTAGAGAAGATTATAAAAACGAAAAGGCTGTCGCTGGTGCGATGGCTTTTTTTGCGCAGAAAGTATATATCATAATTATGTTTGTAATGACAATGTGTTGACGCACAATAAGGAAAAGTGCTATGATATAGAAAAAGGTGAGGAGGTACGTTTTATGGATACAAATTTGAATGTTGCTATTGCACCAAAGGATTCAACTTTTCAAGTAAGAATAAATTCAGATATTAAAAAGGCTGTTGAGGATATTTATGCAAAAACTGGAATGACATTGACAGATGCATTTAACATCTTTATACAGCAGTCTTTAAATGTTGAAGGTCTTCCGTTTATTGTTACTAAGAATAGCAAAGAAGCGTTGAGGGAACAAGCGGTTGTCATGTTGATGCTTGATTTGAAGAGAACTGAGGAACGAGCTGAAATAGATGGTTGGATTG
>JAFQMS010000049.1 GCA_017396145.1 Lachnospiraceae bacterium | reverse complement strand
TGGCAGTTATTGGTTTTGTGGCGTTGGCTTACTACTTGGGCGGTAAAAAGATTTGCAATATGAATCTTGTTGAAGTAATTAAGGATGACACATTATAAAAACAAAATAAATGTTGTTTACTTATTAGAGCCAGGAACAGAAAATGTTCCTGGCTTTTATGTATATAGCTCTGTTTATTTCTATGATATTGTAATATAATCAATTGCAGTTTGGATCTTTAAATGTCAAGCAATATAAGAATAATAAGTAATAATCTGGTAAAGAAAACGGAATGACTCGATTAGTCATTCCGTTTCTTTTTTTGTAATGTATCATTAAACAATAGTAATCGATTCTTGGTGGTTTCTAAATCCATATTATGGTTTTCAAGTGACATATCATCACACGCAGTTTCTTTATTATCTGTTTCTAAAGCAGAATTTTCCATTTGTGATTCACGGTATTGCATATAGGAAGACAAGGCTTCATTTAGTTTGGTATCATTAAAGGAAAGAGAGATAGTGGAGGGGATGTAGTTTCCGTCAGCATCTTTCTGACCAGTCCAGTTCATATCTGTTTGTTCATCCATTCTTATTAACAATGAAATCACATCACTAATAGTAGTCAGTTCAAATTCCATGATTGCATTAATGCTAATCCCCAACGCATTTGTGATTTTCAATAGTTGGTCGGGTTTAGGATTGCGGGCACCACCTTCATACTTCTTAATTGTAGAAATATTTATTCCGGAGAGAGTACTTAATTCTTCCTGTGACATATTCTTTTCTTTTCTAAACTTTCTTATCTTATATGCAATAGAGTTTTGATCCTGCATAATCTCGCACCTCCATACTTAATTACCTATATTTTAGCACAAAGTTCACAAAAGTGGTACTTTTATTATAAAAAATACTTGACGTTCACAAATGTGCACCTTATAATAAAGACATGAAAGGAGCACAAATGTGGACTAAATAGATTAAAAGAGGTGATTCATACTTAAAAGAATAGAAAATAGCTTTTTTTCATCTTTTGGCGAAGTTCAAAATCATCGGGATTGGATTTACTATATCAGTACGAGTTGCATAGACGACTCAACAACTGAATAGCAGTTGCGAATGTAGTGAAAATTCCGGTTCAGCTGTTAGACATGAGAAACATCAACGAGCAGTGTGTCAGACAGTTGAATGGTGAGTTGGATGAAACCTTTATTCAGGACATTATGAGAACCGGAAGGTGTGAGATTGACAGAAAGTACTATGACATTGCTAAAACGGAAATAGAAGCCTTCTGTGAAAGGGTATATAACTCAATTAGAGAGTATGGCTATAATCTCTCTACCACACCGATTGTATTTGTTGGTGGCGGAGCATCAGTAATGAAGCTTTTTGGTGGAATCTCTCAACAGAATATTACTTATATTACTGATGTAAGAGCAAACGCAAAAGGATATGAGCAGTTAGCAACGATGGCACTGAGAAAGATGAAAAGGAATGTGTAGGGGGTGTAATAAATGGCATTGGAGCACATCATTAAGCATTCATGCAGATTTAATATTAAAAATCCTCAACATAAAAAAGTAAATGAAGTTCTGGTTAATCTTAGTCCGGATGTATGTAAGTCTAAAAGTCAATTTCTCATAGATGCTGCAGAATACTATATTGATCATTTTGGAAAAGAAGCATTTATGGACGTGAAGAAGAACAAGGTTGAATATGTCACAAGGGAAGAGTTTGAGGCTTTAAAAGAGCATATAATTGACCTTGCAATCAATGCAGCCAAGGATGAAATGATTAGGATTGGTTATAGCCTAAAAGAGGGCAGTAATGTTTCAGCCTATGTATCAAACATACGGGAAGAACCTGCAAAGAAGGTCAAGGAAGAGGATGACGAAGTTATCGTGGATTATGCATTAGGTTATATGCCTGAAGGAATGGAGGAGTAGTTATGGTAGGAAGATTTTTTGCCGGATTAGGCAGTGTTTTAGTAGCAATATTAAAAGCAATCATGTGGCTTGTGCTGAATGCGTTGCAGTTAGTCTTAAATATGGCGAAGGTCTTCCTTTTGCTGTTAGGACTGGTAGGCAGAGTTTTTCTTGCTTTTGTAAGAGCAGGGGCACCATAAGAAGGGAGGAAAGCGGTATGATGAAGACTTTTATGAATTATCGTAAGAACCGTCGATTAGTTAAGTATTTCTTCGCTTTGAAGAAGATGGTATAATGGAAGGAGTTTAATATGTATCGAGTGCGGGACCGACCCAAGTAAGTGTCCCGTGTACCAATAGTTTAATGTTCACACAGTAAGGGTGGACGGGCACGGACACTAAAGCCTATCCCTCTTACGGAAAGGGATAGGTGACGATTATGAAAAGATTATTGATGATTCTTTTATCCGTAATGGTTTTGACAGTAGCCGGATGTAGTAATT
>JAFQMS010000048.1 GCA_017396145.1 Lachnospiraceae bacterium | reverse complement strand
CAGACGTTACTTTAGCATCAGCATCTAATGCAATAATCATTGGTTTCAATGTAAGACCAGATAATCAGGCTAAGGAAGTTGCTGATAGAGAAAAAGTTGACCTTAGACTTTACAAGGTTATCTACAACGCAATTGAAGATGTAGAAGCAGCTATGAAGGGTATGTTAGACCCTATATTTGAAGAAAAAGTTATTGCACATGCTGAGGTTAGACAGGTATTTAAGGCTTCAGGTGTTGGTACAATTGCAGGTTCTTATGTACTTGATGGTAAGATTGTAAGAGGTGCCAGTGCAAGAATTACAAGAGATGGTGAACTTATTCATACTGGTCCACTTGAATCACTTAAGAGATTTAAGGATGATGTTAAAGAAGTTGCAGCAGGCTATGAGTGTGGTCTTGTATTTGAAAAGTTTAATAATTTAGCAGAATTTGACCAGATTGAATTCTATGTAATGGAAGAGGTACCTAGATAATGAATAAAAATAGTATTAAAAGTACCAGAATCAATGGCGAGGTTCAAAAAGAACTTAGTATGCTTATTTCAAGGGAGATAAAAGACCCTAGAATAAGTCCCCTAACATCAGTTGTTTCAGTTGATGTAGCAAAGGATTTAAAAACAGCAAAAGTATATATAAGTGTTTTAGGTGACGAAGAAAAAAGAGAGTCTACCTATAAAGGTTTAGTAAGTGCAGCACCTTATCTTAGGTCCTGCCTTGCTAAGAACATCAATCTTCGTAACACACCTGAACTGACATTTATAGTTGACCAGTCTATTGAATATGGTGTAAATATGTCTAAACTTATTGATGAAGTTAATAAGAAGGATGATGAATAGTGAACAGATTATTAGAAGAAATAAATAAGGCTAGTTCCATTGGAATATGCGGACACGTAAGACCTGATGGAGACTGCCTTGGCAGTGTAACTGCTATGTATAATTATATTAAAGATAATTATAGTGAAAAAAATGTTAAAGCATTTTTGGAAAATGTTCCAGATAAATTCACATATCTAAAAAGAAGTGATGAGATAATTGTGGATTTTGAAGAGGATATTGAGTTTGACTTATTTATTGCTCTTGATAGTGGAGATATAGACAGAATTGGACCGGCAATAAAATACTTTGAGAATGCAAAGACTACATTTGTCATTGACCATCACATAAGCAATAAAGGCTATGGTGATGAGAATGTAGTACTTCCAAAGGCGAGTTCTGCCTGTGAAGTATTATTTGATTTGTTTGATTACGACGGCATTTCCTATGATACAGCAATTAGCCTTTACACAGGATTAATTCACGATACAGGAGTATTTAAACATTCCAATGTATCATCTAAGACCTTCGAGGT
The DNA here is from genome assembly GCA_017396145.1 of Lachnospiraceae bacterium. Classification (GTDB taxonomy): domain Bacteria; phylum Bacillota; class Clostridia; order Lachnospirales; family Lachnospiraceae; genus RUG11200. Next base: position 3,298 of record JAFQMS010000048.1, on the reverse strand, counting down.
TGCAGGAAAACTTATTGAAAAAGGGATTCCATTTTCAAAGATAATTGATGAGAGTTTTTATGCAAAGACTTATATTCAAAACCAGATTCTTGGAAGATGTCTTTTAGAAAGTATTATGTGCCTTGATGGTAAATGTATTGTAAGTTGCCTTACTAAAAAACAACTTATACTTCATGGTGCCAATGCAGCAGATTTAGATGGAATCATTGACCAGTTAAGAATAACAAAGGGTGTAGAGGTTGCCATATTTATATATGAAATAGGTGAACAGGAATACAAGATAAGCCTTCGCGCTAATGGTGATGTGGATGTTAACAAGATTGCATCATATTTTGGTGGAGGTGGTCATGTTAAAGCAGCAGGTTGCACTATGACCGGAGCAGTTCATGATGTTATTAACAATTTGACAGAACATATTGAAAAGCAGCTTGAGGCGTAGTTTGAAATGGTGTTTTAATATGGTGTGCATGTAGTTGGCAGTACACAATACAACATTTGTTGGAGAAATGTGAAATGATTAATGGTATAATTAATGTATACAAGGAGGCTGGCTTCACATCTCATGATGTGGTAGCCAAACTTCGTGGAATTTTAAAACAGAAAAAGATAGGACACACAGGGACACTTGATCCGGATGCAACAGGTGTCCTTCCTGTTTGTTTAGGCACTGCTACAAAGCTTTGTGATATGTTGACAGACAAGAATAAGACATACGAGGCAGTTATGCTTCTAGGGAAACAGACAGACACACAAGATATAAGTGGTGAGGTACTTAATGAAGCAGAAGTTACAGTGGATGAAGAAACTGTAAGAGAGGCTGTTATGTCATTTGTAGGAGAATACGATCAAGTACCTCCTATGTACAGTGCCTTGAAGGTTAATGGCAAGAAACTTTATGAACTTGCCAGAGAAGGGATTACTGTGGAGAGAAAAGCCCGTAGGGTGCAAATACTGTCAGTAGATATTAAATCAATTGATATGGATAATAATACTGTGACAATGGAAGTAGAGTGCTCAAAGGGAACATATATTAGAACCCTTTGTGAGGACATAGGTAATAAGCTTGGCTGCTTTGCCTGTATGAAGTCCTTGAAAAGAACTAGGGTGGCAACATTCCATATTGCTGATGCTAAGACACTAGATGAGATAGCTTCTATTAATGAATCAGGTTGCCTTGACGAGATTTTGGTTAAGGTTGATTCAGTATTTAGCGAATACAAGGCATTAAATACATCTCCTAGTGTGGATGTGTATCTTTATAATGGAAATAAACTAGATAGAAGAAATTTTGATTATAAATTCAAGTCTGAAGAGAAGATAAGAATCTATGACAGTAAAAATGTGTTCTGTGGATTATATGAATACATTGAAGCAGAGAAGATGTTAAAGCCAGTGAAGATGTTTTTGGATAGATAGTTTTCTAGACAATGTAGCACTTTTGTCCGGGCATAAGTTATTGTATAAATTGGTATAGGATGCGAAAAGACATGAGATATGAGAATTTAGAAACAGTAAAACTAAATAATTGTGCTGTAACCTTAGGCAAATTCGATGGTCTTCATGCAGGTCATATGCAACTTATTAATGCAATTACGGGAGTGACAAGGAATGTGACAGATCCGGCATACAGACTTACTTCTGTAGTGATTAACCTGATTAAAGAGGGGGAGGAGCGATTTATTCTGTCTGCTGAAGAAAAACATGAGATATTAGAAGCAGCAGGAGTGGATGTATGCATAGATGTTGTTATGACAAAGGAATTTATGTCTTGTGATGCACTAGATTTTCTAAGGAATGTTTTGGTGGACAGGCTGGGAATGAGATACCTAGCAGTAGGTTATGATTTTTGTTATGGTAATGAACGAAAAGGTACAGTAGACTTTTTAAAGGAAAATCAAAAGGAATATGGATATAAACTATATGTCGCATCAAAGGAAAGTCGCTATGGTAAGAGAGTAAGTTCCACAATTATCAAAGAGATGCTTGAATCTGGGGAAATGGGAATGGCATCTAGATGTCTTGGTAGACCATTTACAGTAGAAGGTGAGGTTATCCATGGCAATCACCTTGGAAGAAGCCTTGACATGCCAACAGCCAATATTGTATGGCCTTCGGATAAGGTGATGGTAGCCAAAGGCGTATATCTGTCAAAGGTTGAACTAAATAACGATGAGTATTATGGAATAACTAATGTGGGAACAAAGCCTACAGTGGAGTGGATTCATGGAACTAATGTAGAAACTAATATATTTGGTTTTGATGAAGATATATATGGTAAAACAATAAGGGTTTCACTTTTAAAGCATATTCGTCCGGAGATGAAATTTGAAGATATAGAAAAACTAAAAGAACAGATGCACAAAGATAGAAGTGCGGGAATGAACATGGTGGAGTTGTATAAGGAGATTTAAAGCAAATACATTAATAAAAAGCATTTGTAAAAATGATGAACCGATCTTAAGATTATTAGAGCAAAATCTAATCATTAGAGTTCGATTCACTTTACAAGTGCTTTTATTAATGTATAAGTCTTTGTAAGTTCTCTGTAATGCAGTATTTGCTGTAAAAAATACCAAAAACGTGCTGATTATCACCTTTTTCGTGTCGATTTTAACACAGGGGTTAAAAAGGGGGTTGACAAATGGTATATTGTGTGTATAGCAAAAACTATAAAAAAACAAAATAAAAAATCAATATCACCGTTATATTTTGCACGATTTCTTAACTCAAATTACATATTAATATTGATTAGTAAAAGATAAAGGATTATGTCGTGATATTACAGTGCGGAAAGGAAAGAGAGGTAAAAATGATGATTCGTAGAAAAGTATTATCTGCAACCTTTGCAACGGTGTTAACTCTCAATAGTGTGTTGGGAATAACCAATATAAGGGCATCAGCAGAACCAGAAGTTGCAATCGGTTATAATCAGACACAGATTGTGGCAGAGGAAAAAGAAGCAGTGGTTAGTGAATGCAAGAAACTTCCTGACAGTCTTGTAACTAAAGACAAGCAAGAAAAACACAGAAGGAGGCTTTATGAAGAAGAGAAGAGTCTGAATACTGCAGTTTTTGAAAATGTAGATGGCTCTAAGACAATGTATAGTTTTGGACATCCTATAAAGTATAAGGACAAAGAGGGGAACATAAAAGATATTAGTCTTAATCTTAAGAGTAATGGTAAAGGTGATTATGTAAGTGAAGAATCAGATGTTATAACAACATTTCCAGAAACTTTAAGTACTGGAATTAATCTTTCAAAAGAAGACGAAGATATTAATGTTACAATGTACCTTCTT
>JAFQMS010000047.1 GCA_017396145.1 Lachnospiraceae bacterium | reverse complement strand
TTCCTTACTTGGTGCTACAGTCTTTGTTGGCTGTGGCTCCTTGCTTGGCTGTACTGTCTTTGTTGGCTGTGGTGCCTTACTTGGCTGTACTGTCTTTACTGGCCCTTTTGTATCTTCCGGTTGAGAAGTTTTGTCAGGTTCCTTACTAGGATTTATACTTTCTACCGGATTATTACTGTCCGTTGGATTATCTTCTTTATCAGGTTTATTAGTATTTAACTCATCTTTTAATTTATCTATATCTTCTTCTGTTTTGGAACTATTCGATGTCTTTTCATCTTTCATTACCATTCCATATTCTTTTGCTTTTTCTATTATAAACTCTTCACTCAAAGAACTTGTGCATACCAACATTATTAAAGCTGAAAATGCAATACCTGCACCAAGTCCTCTTAAGAATATCTTTAATCTCATAATCGTCCTTTCAGTGTTTTACACTCTTAATTATTCTTTTGCACCTTTATAAAGATTAATAATAAGTTTAACCTCACCTTGTCCCATTCCAAGCAGTTTGGAAATCTCTACAATTGATTTTCCCTGCTTGTGCAAAACAAGTATCCTTTCATTAGTACTTTGTTTTTCAAATTCACTAATTAATTCTTTACTCTCTTTATCATCTACGATAGTTTTGGTGCTTTTTTTATCTTCTGATTTATTTACTTTCTTTGCAACTTTACTTTTCTTAGTTTCAGGTTCTTTTGCGGCTGAAACACCGTTCTCTTTTTCGAATATAGCATTTACATCTTTAGCGAGATGACTTGCCAATTCCCTATCTTCCTGCTTTTCTACACTTTCTTTATCTACCATCTTTTTTATGGCTTTATTAACATTACTCGTATTAGAAGCAACTTTCTTATCTAACTCATCAATCAGAGTTTGAAGTTGATTCTTTTCATCATTTACTTTTTTCAATGATTCTTTTAACTCTGTGCTTTTTTCATTAAGCATATCATAGAGGAACACAACCTCATTATGATTTTTGTCAATCTTTTCGATAACTTGGTCTGTATACTCTTTAAATTCCATTATTTTTTCATTAGATGCACCAGCCAATTTATCATCTGTAGACTCTATTATCTCTTCTTTTCTAGCATCAATTATGGAATCAACCTTATCATTAATCTTTTCAAGTTCTTTTTCTATCACAGATTCATCTACACTATATTCTGTAACCTGTGCTCCTTTATCTGTTAGCAAAAAACTTGCAACAATTATCAATAGTCCAACAATTATTAGAACAATTTCAAATCCGTACATTTTTATCCTCCGTTCTGAAGCCTCTTATATCTTTACATCAAAACTACTAAGTTTAATAGGCGAGGAACTTTCATCCTTCTTATCTTTATTATTACCATGCTTACTCTGATAATACTCATTTTTACCTTTTTCTTTAGCATCAAATTTTTCTTGTCTGTATTCCTGCTTCTCCGTCTTAGCAGTTTTTTGACTATTATTCTTTATCTGTGCTTGCATACCTTGAGATAATTGCATCTGTTCATTACTAACTTTATGTTGTAATGATTGAGTATTTTGAGATGCTAACTGAGTCTTTGGCACCATTGAAACCATTTCTATTGGTGTTACTCCCATAACTACCTCCTATCTGACATTCTTTCTTGTCATAAAACTGTATGTCACAATTCTAAGTTACAGTACCTGTTCACTTACAATTTCACCATTTACACATTTAAACTTTTTATGCTTTGCTTCTTCTCTTATGTAATAGATACTATTACCAATCACAAGTTTAACCCCCACATGACCAATATGCCTAATCTCTACTGAGCCATCACCCATAGACTCGATTTCTTCGTTTATTTGAGTAAGTCTTGCTGTTTCCTGCTCAAGAAGTTTTGTACACTCAATATAACTTTCTGACACTTTCTTTAACTGTGCCAATCCATCTTCATTAAGTTTACCATGATTTAATCTGTTACTTAACACAGCCATTAACTGGTTATACTTTTCTTTTTCTATATTCTTTTCTGATATAGATTTTTCAAGATGCGCCGCCTCTTCTATAATATGTGGATCAACGCCAACCTCTATCTCTGTCTTGGTTTCCATATTAGAACCTGCGCTCTTACATATTACGCAGTTCTTTGAACGGGTAGTACCCCCAACTATAAATCCCTTTCTCCCCATTACTTCTACAACATCTCCGGCTGATACATCGCTATAGAGAATTGCTTCCGTAGTTATCTTCCCACCTGCTCTTACAATAGCATTTTCAAGAAATTTACTTACAATATCCTTTTTTGCTCTTAAAATACCTCTTTTACCGCCTTGAATTCCTGACTTAAGTATTATACTTCCACCAGCATCTATTACAGCACATTCAACTACTCCGTCAACTGTAACATTCCCCTTTGCTCTAACAGTAAATCCAGCTGTTACATTTCCTTTGATATGAACATTTCCCGTATAGTTTATATCACCTGTAGCAGTACTAACATCTTCATTAATCATATATGTATCTGATACAAATACTCTGTCACCCTGTAATTCTACATGACCTTCAACGTCTGAGAAAATCTTTAATCTATCCTCAGATTCGTAAATATTCATACCATACTTAAATACCAAATTATTAACCTTTTTAGGACTAATATGATTTCCATATACATCCTTACCAGGTTTACCATAATCCACAGGAATCATTGTAGCAAGGCAATCACCTTTATTAACTCTGTTTATATTATCAAGGGAATGAAAATCTACAGTTCCATCTTCGTTTTCCTTTGGTTTCAAGGATTTTTCCAGATTAAAATGGTACGTAATCTTGGCACTGTGACCGTCTATAGCAGGCACACCCTTTGCAACTATTAAATCTGTACAATACGCTCTGTCTTCTACAAATTCTTGGATTACTTCATCTACTATTCCAAATTTTATACCCTTAATATCTAACAACCTATAGATATCACCTTTAGTCATACAAGGTGCCCCCTTAGTTGGTGGGTAAAATCTGGCAATAGCCTCCATTTTATTATCAGATACAACAATCTTAACATCTTCTGCTTCCGGATACTTCTTTCCCTGAGCTATAAGAACTCTTGAAACTTCATCAGCCATAATTCCACGACCAATAGCTATAACATCCAAATTGTTATAGTTTTTTTTGTTAAGGTAATCCGAAATCTCCTGAAAATCTAATCTTTGCCCACCTTCTGCAGGAGGATATATCACTAAATATACCTTGTCACCTTCTATATTCAATTGAAAATAAGAATTAACCTGTTTCATAACTTCCCACAACTCCTATCATTATATTTGAAAAAGCATATCCTTATAATCTCCAAGTTGCTGTCTCATTTTAGTTATAGCCTTCGTATGAAGTTGTGACACCCTTGACTCAGAAACCTCTAATACTCTGCTTATTTCCTTTAATGTTAAATCTTCATAATAATATAAAACTACTACCTTTTTTTCCTTTTCTGTTAAAACACCTAAAGCTTTAATGAGTTGCTCTTTAAGTTCTTTCTTTACCGCTGAAGTTTCTGGTTGAACTATTGAACTCTTCTTTCCAGGAGCCACTTTGACCTCGCTTCCTTGTTCCATATATTCATCCAAGGACACCAAATTAGCCACCTTTGTTTCTTCTAACAGTTCATCTAGTTCTTCCTCACTCACCTCTAGTTTCGCTGCAAGTTCTTTATCTGTGGCCGGTCTGCCAAGTTCACTTTCCAACTCTACTTGTGCCTGTTCAACTCTCTTTTGTTTTTGTCTGACTGTTCTTGGAATCCAATCCATTTTTCTTATCTGATCTAGTATGGCTCCACGAATTCTTAAACTTGCGTATGTTTCGAATTTTACACCTTTGGTAAGCACAAACTTATCAATAGCATCAATAAGTCCAAATGTACCATATCCAACCAAGTCATCATATTCCACATTATTACCAAGATACATACTCAGTTTACCTGCAACAATCTTTACAAGGCCAGCATATTCAATTATTATCTTTTCTCTTACAGCAGATGATTTTGTTCTGTCATATTCTTGCCAAAGCTTACTTCTTGCCTCTTCATTCATACGCGCTACCCTTCCTCAGATTGCAGAGTTTATTGTTCCTTGCTCTCTTCTTTTTTCTTCTTCTTTTCTTCTTCTATCTTTTCTAATCTTTCCTTTTGCTCCTGCTCTTTTTTTGCCTTTTCAATTTCCCTATTGGTAATAATCATTTTGACAATTATTTTCTGAGCTATCTTACCTAACACAAAGAAAACAATCATTACTACTAGAAGAATTTCCATACTGGTTAATAGTTCCAATCTATTAACCATACTTGTTATAAGTGCAATTATTCCCGATACAAGCATCATTAATGCTGGTAAATACTTAATAAACATATCTCTTTGCCTTCATCCTTCTAATATTTGACAAATACAACTCCTACTATATTGTCTTATCCGGCTTACCAACAGACTTTATAACCAAATCTCCCGTTTTAGTATAAAACTCTATTGTACGACCATAATTTAATCCTGTATCTTCTGCAATTATTTCTATTTTATGTTTCTTTAATACCTGTTTGGTGGCTTCGACATTACGCTCACCAATGCGTAGCATTTCATTATCCGCTTTGAAAGCAAACATCTGAGCCCCTCCTGCAATTTTTGCGCTCAGACGCTTTCTGTCAGCGCCCAGTTTTTCCATCTTCTCTATAAGAAGTGCAATGCCCGTATCTGCGTATTTAGCGGGATTTTCAGTATGCTTAAAGCGCGTACTATCTGGTAACATTACATGTACCATTCCTCCAACCTTAGTTTGAGAATCATATAATGTCACTCCTACACATGAACCAAGTCCTAATGTCGTTAACCCACCAGGGCATTTACAGGCATTCAAATCTGCCATTCCGACCCTAATAAGTTCCTTCATTTTGTATTTCACCTAAATTCCTAATGATGTTAAAATCTTCTCATATGATTCCAAGGTTGGTATAAGAATAAAGTATCCGTTAACAAACTCATCTTCTTCACCAAACTGGGATTCTATTAACAGTGCCTTATCTCCCACTTTGCCAAATTCTATAGCCGGAACACTTAGAATTGCTCCTGCCATATCAATAGACATATATGGTACTGATGGTTTTATCATAAGATTAGTAAGTGCGGATAAAGAATATAGATATGCACCTGCTATAATATTACCAATCTCGTTAAGCGCAGATAAATCCATCTCTGTGAATTCATCAAAGTTATCGATATTTCTACCCATTAGGATGTTAACAAGACGATGAGCTGATTCTTTCTCTAAAACGAACATCATCATTCCATTAATTTCTCCCTCAAGTTCCAGCAAAATTCCGACAACGATACACTCTGCACCGCCAACTATATCCGGAAGTTCCCTAAAGTCAAGCAAACAAACTTTAGGGACTTTCATATCAACCTTAGCATTAATCATCTGAGAGAGCGCTGTTGTTGCATTACCCGCACCAATATTACCAATCTCTTTCAAGATATCAAAATGCATATCATCCATTTGCTCTAAATCAATCTTTGCCACAGTATTTCCTCTTTTCTATTATTAATCCGAGATAACATTAGCAATATTAAGAAGTGTAATTAATTCCTCTCCATTCTTACCTACGCCATCTAAATACTGGCCTGAACCTTCTGGTCCACCTTGTGCCACTTTTTCAATTTCTTCGGTACCAATGGTTACAACCTCTTTAACCTGATCAACTAATATACCTACTTTGGACTGAGAATCCATCTTTATAATGATAATTCTTGTTTTTGTATCAATAACATCATCTTCCAACTCAAATCTTACTCTAAGACTCATTACAGGAATAACTTCACCTCTAAGGTTAATTACACCTTTAAAATAATCTTGCGCCATTGGAACTCTTGTAATTCTTTGCATTCTAACAATATTATCAATATATTTAATATCAATACCAAACTGCTCGTTACCCAATCTAATTACAATATATTGTTTTGTTTCATTAACTATAATATTTTCTTCCATAGGTACCTCCTATACGAGCGTATTTACATTAAGGATAAGTGCTACTTCACCATCTCCAAGTATTGTCGCGCCGCTAATTATCTTGTTAATATTAATATACTTTCCTAAAGGCTTAATAACGATTTCCTGCTGTCCAATCAGACTTGAAACAATAAGTCCAACCTTCTTGTCACCCTTTGCTACAATAACAACTGTTAATGAAGAAGGAGTTTCATCTTTGCGAGGAACATCTAAGATTTCATCCATTCTTACAAGTGGAATAACACTTCCACGAAGATTAATTACTTCCTTACTCTGTACGTATTTAATCTCATTATATTCTACATCTTCTATTGTCTGGATATTACCAAGTGGAAGAGCATATTTTTCAGTACCTATCTCTACCATTAACGCCTGAATAATTGCAAGTGTAAGTGGAAGTCTAATAATAAATCTGCTTCCAACACCCAATGTTGAGTGACATTCTACATCACCACCCAAGGATTCTATCTTACTCTTAACAACATCTAGGCCAACACCTCGACCAGATACATCTGAAATCTTATCTGCAGTAGAAAAACTTGGTCTAAATAACAAATCAACTGCTTCTTTATCAGTCATAGCATCAGCCTGCTCCTGAGTAATTACACCTGTAGCAATAGCCTTTGCCTTAACCTTATCTACATTAACTCCGCCACCATCATCAACTACTTCTATGATAACATTGTTACCTTCCTGGTATGCATTAAGGTTAATTGTACCCACTTCAGGTTTACCTGCTGCGGCTCTAACTTGTGCTGATTCAATTCCATGGTCAGCTGAGTTTCTTAAAATATGCATAAGTGGGTCACCGATTTCATCGATTACAGTTCTGTCAAGTTCTGTATCCTCACCAGACATATATAGTTCCATCTTCTTATCAAGTTTCTTAGCAAGGTCACGAATCATTCTTGGGAATCTGTTAACTACCGACTCGATAGGAACCATTCGAACCTTCATAACTGACTCATGAAGATTAGTTGTTATACTCTCAAGATATTCAATCTGTTCGTTAAATCCTGTTCTTGCTTCCCTGTTGGCTCCACCTATTGAAACAAGACCATTCTTCGCAATAATAAGCTCACTTACAAGGTTCATTAAAACATCGAGTTTTTCAATATCAACTCTTACTGTTCTGTTTACAACCGGTTTTCCTGCTTTTGCCTGATTATTCTGGGCACCTTGCTTAGGCTGTGCCGATGTTTGCTGTGCCGGCTGTGCTAACTGCGCTGGTTCACTCTTTTCTTCTGAAGTCACCTTAATTTCAGAAGCCTTTGTTGCTTCTTCATCCACAGTTTCTTCTTTTGCAACTACATCTTGATTATTAGCATCTTCTAACGATACTTCACTAATAACTACTTCCTTTATTTCAGATACATTAGCAACAACCTTCTGCACTTTATCAATGCTTTCAGGAGAGATAATTGCTATTGAAAAATCAAAATCAAACTTTTCATCTTCAATGTCCTGAATCTCAGGTACAGATTTTATTATAGTACCTACATCTTCTAATGCTTTAAACACAAGAAATGCTCTTGCAGCCTTTAAAAGACAATTCTCATCTACATAAACTGTCATTCCATAGGCCTTCATATTCTGCTGTGCTGCACTGGCAATAGCATGACGCTCATGCTCTGCATAAACAAAAGAAGTATACTTTGCCTTCTCATCTACAGCAGGCTTTTCTTCTGCCTTTGATGATGAAGTTGCCTTAGGTGCTTCTTTAGTTACCTCCTTCATTTTACCAGTTCCTATTTCGAGAATCTCATTCAGTCTTGTAATAATATCTTCATTATCTTCTGTACCTTCAGCAGCAGTTTCAACAATGTTATCAAGATAATTCTCCAACGCATCAAGACCTTTGAATAATACGTCAACTAAATCATCAGAAGCTGTCATATTACCATTTCTAATTTCAGAAAACACATTCTCCATATCATGTGTAAGTCTTTGCATTCTGGTATATCCCATTGTACCAGCCATACCTTTTAATGAATGAGCCGCTCTGAATATTTCATTAATCGTATCCTGATTATCTGGTTCTTTTTCTAAAATCAAAATGTGCTCATTCAATGCCTGCAAATGTTCTCTTGTTTCGTCGATAAAAATTTCTAAATATTGGCTAACATCCATGCTTTCGCACCCCCGTGGTTTGATTTATTTCTTTTGCTATTTTATCAAGCGCATATACACCATCTGCCAATCCTGCATTAAATACAGCCCTTGGCATACCATATACTGCACTGGTTTTTTGATCTTGTGCGATTATTCTTTTTTTAATCGCCTTATTTAATCCCATTAATCCTTTAGTACCATCCTGACCCATTCCTGTCATAACAACAAAGAGAATTTCTTTGTAGTTAACACTATTTAGAGATTCAATTGTTATATCTGCACACGGCTTAAGTCCAACTACTGCTGGACCATTATAAACTCTTAAAATTGCTTTATTATCTTTTTGTTCAATCTTAAGATGACGTCCGCCTCTTGCTATATACACTGTACCTTTACACAATGGTTCACCATCCGTGGCTTCCACAACTCTCACCTGACTTATCTCATCAAGTCTTTGAGCCAGAGAGGATGTAAATCCTTCAGGCATATGTTGAACTATAACAACTGGTGCATCTATCATACCATCTAACTTTGATATTACCTTTGATAAAGCCTTTGGACCACCTGTTGAAGAGGCAATCATTACAAGTTTATCTAAACCGTAATCTGCTGGCAAAACATCTTTATTACTAATCTCTTTGGTCTTAATATCCTTGTGAGATTTTGACACCTTAATCTTTGCCTTAACAGCAGTTTCTGCTAACGAAACCACAGGCTCTTCATCTTGTATGTCATCAATAACTTTCCCTTTGCCAGATTCATTGTTAGTGTCAGTATCAGCTGCCACATGTTCATCCTCAGACCATTCTTCTTCTAACTCACAAGCCACATATAATGCTTTAAGAAGGTTATTGCCAAAGTCCGAATTAACCGCTTTCACATAACTAGATGGCTTTGTAACAAAGTCAAATGCTCCAAGTTCCAGTGCCATAATTGTCTCTTTTGCTCCAGGTAATGTCATAGTACTCGACATTATAACCCTAAGTTTTATCTTATGGCGCTTTAAAGATTTAAGAACCTCTATGCCGTTCATCTTTGGCATATTAATATCACATACTACTGCATCATATTTTCCATAATTCTTGTATATGATATCTAACGCCTCAAATCCGTTGGTGGCAAAATCAGTAACTACAAATCTGCTATCACTGTTAATTATATCAGATGTTACCCTTCTCATAAGTGCAGAGTCGTCAATCACGAGAATATTTTTCTTTTTTTTGCATTCTTTTTTACCATTTTTTTCATTCATAGGTCTTCTCCTTACATAAAAAGAGAGAAATAACATTACATGTTCTTTTCTTTTCGCCTTCTTCTTCTTTCTTCTTCAAAAATAAACCTAATAATCTTTTCCCTGTCTTCCCTTGAAATTTCCGTAAATTTTATACGATACTCATATCCCATAGCATTCCCTGTCAATTTACGAAACTCTATAATATGCGCGGGAATTTCTAGGTTTTCCTTTTTATTTCCCACATCTAAACTAATATCTATAACTAGTTTTTCTTCTCTTGTTCTCTCTGTTTCAGCGGTAAAACGCATACCACCTCCACTTATATCTATACAATTGGCTCTGTTCCATTTTCTTTGAATGCTGTCAAGAGTATTCAAATACTTTTGTTTTTCTATATCTGAGGCAAAATTATTCTGACTTATCTTCATAATAAGTAATTCTTCTTCAGGGGGAATAAGTCTAAATTTAAATGCCATTAACATTTCCAGTCTGAAATACTCTCTTCTTTGATACTTTTCAAATGAATTCAAAAACTTTATAAGCATTTGAAACATATTACCATCTTTAAATCTGTCTATTATCTCGCAATCACATTTATACAGACCTTTACCAGTAACAAAACAAGCTTCATACTTTGTGCCTATGGATAAGGGAATAATTCTTCCATTTTCCATAGGTACACTAATTATTGCTTTGTCACTATCCACAAAATCAAGCAGCTGACTAACATACTTTTTATCGCTAATCTTTACTTTATGTCTTTCAATTTGTACAAGAGATATTCTGTCTCCAATATCAACAACATGCATGTCTATTAACTGCCTCCTTTCGTGCTAATTCTCTTCTATGCATATACATTTATTTTTTGGAATTTCTCTGATTAATCCTCGCAATTATGCCAGAAAACATTCTTGTTATTCCTTTATTGCTCATAGAACTTATATCTACTTCCTGACCACAAAGTTTGCCTGCAATCTCATGAATTGATTTACTTGCCGGACTGTTAGGGTATATCATAGAAAATGGTTTTTGCTGCATTACAGCCTTTGTTACAGCCATGTCCATTGTAACAGCCCCCAAAAATTCCAAATTCAAGTCCAAGAATCTTTTCACAACTATATTAAGTTTGTTGCAAAGTTCTTCTCCTTCTTCTTCATTAGATACTTTATTTGCAATCATCTTAACGGTCATCTTATCGCTGTCTACATGCTTTTTATTCAAAGTCTTTAATAGAGCATAGGCATCTGTAATAGATGTAGGCTCCGGTGTAGCAACCAATAATACTTCTTCACTTGCAGCAACAAATTCCAAAACATTATCTGATATTCCTGCACCTGTATCAATAATTATTATATCAGCAATCTGATCCAATTCACATAGTTTTTGTACCAGATAAACTACCTGATTAGCTGTAAGACTGGTAAGTTCTGCAATACCTGAACCACCTGATATAAATCCAATCCCTTCCGGTCCTTCAGTTATTATATCATTAAGTGCTTTACCTTTAAACATCAAATCTGCAAGATTATACTTAGGTCTTATTCCTAACATAACTTCTATGTTTGCTAATCCAAAATCTGCGTCTAAAATAACAACTCTTTTACCCAGTCTGCGAAGCCACAGTGCTAAATTAACTGATACACTTGACTTACCAACTCCACCCTTACCGCTGGTTACTGTTATTACTCTTGCTAAAGTCTTTGAGTTATTCTGGCTTTTAATTAATTCTCTAAGTTTTGATGCTTGATCCATTAATTACTACCTCCCAACAACTGCTTAGCAATACTTTGAGTATCTATCCTGCCAAAATCATTAGGAACATCCTGTCCCCAAGATGAATATGACAAAGAAGCATTAGTAAGAAGTTTAATATTTAATATATTTCCCAATGTGCTGGTTTCATCAAGTTTAGTAAATATCAGTCTGTAATCCTCGTAATCTGAGTAAGCTTTTGCAATCTGTTTTAAATCATTATACTTAGTAGTAACACTAAGAACAAGGTATTCACAACGCTCATCTTTAGGTATTGCATCAACAAGTTCTCTTAAGTCATCTCCTTGTGCTTTGTTCTTATGAGAACGACCTGCTGTATCAATTAATACTAAATCAAATTCATCAAGTCTTTCTTTAATCTCTTTTAGTTCAGAAGCATTATACACAACTTCAAGTGGCACATTTAGGATATTGGCATAAGTCTTCAACTGTTCGACTGCTGCTATACGATATGTATCTGATGTCACAAGACAAATGTTTTTCTTTTTTACAAGTTTGAATTCTGACGCTATTTTTGCTATTGATGTTGTTTTTCCAACACCTGTTGGCCCCATAAAAAATACATATTTAACATTGTCCGGATTATTCTCAATGAGTTTTGTTTGTCCAAGTTTTAAGACTATTTTCTGATAAATTGTAGTAAGAATATTATCAACACTAGCGTCTGCTTTAATTGTCTTATCTACCTCGCCAAGTATTTGTTCCACATATTCCGAAGTAACATCATTATCCTTCATTTTTTCTTTAATAAGATTAAGACACTGTGTTTTTTTATCATTCTTTACTACATCTTCAGTTTTTTCCACATCTTCTCCCTCTTTTTTAACAACCTCTTCAGTTCTGACATTTTTTGAAGTCTTAGGAGGATTAATATCCATATTGCTTTGCATCTGCTGTTTTAACATATTCTGAAGACTATCTAGTTTTTCTTCTATTGCTGATTTTTCTTCTTCTGGATAAATTCCTTCTTTTTTCATACTGTCACTATTGGCATAAAGATTGTCTTGCATTTTTCTTGGCTGACGCACACCTGTATGAGAATATATCTTTTCATCATCCACCGCAGCGGTAACTTCTACCACTGTCTTTTTAAATAGTTTGTATATTCCCTTAGGCTTTATTTTTTTTATATTCATAACTATTGCATCCTTGCCCAGGTCGTCTCTTGCCTGAAGGATAGCCTCTTCTTCTGTTTCTGCCTGATACTTTTTAATATTCACTTACGCACTCACCATCCCAACTGACTGTAATTCAACATCTGCTTCTATCTCATTGTATGATATAACAATTAAATCTTTATAATAATCTCCTGTAAGTTTCTTAAAATACATTCTAACTATTGGAGATGTGATTACTATTGGATTTCTTCCCATATCCTCTAGTTTTTTTACTTCCTCTTGCATTGACTTCATAATAGACCTTATTCTGTCAGGTTCTAAAGTAATATAAGCACCTTGTTCTGTCTGCTTAACAGATGCCATTATCTCCTGTTCCACCTTAGGGTCTAGGGTTACAACACTTGTAGAGTCATTACCCGCAAAATATTTGTTGGATATAGCCCTTTTCAAACTCTGTCGTGCATACTCCGTCAATATATCTGTGTCCCTTGTAGTAGATGCGTAATCTGCAAGAGTTTCAAATATTGTAATAAGGTCTCTTATGGAAATCCCCTCTCTTAGAAGGTTTTGTAATACTTTCTGTATCTCACCAACACCTAACAACTTTGGTACAAGTTCAGATATTAATGATTCATTAGCATCTTTAACATTATTAATAAGATTTTGTACATCCTGTCTTGTAAGAAGTTCATCAAGATGACTTCTAATTACCTCTGTCAAATGAGTAGCAATAATTGAAGGTGGGTCAACAACCGTATATCCCATAGACTCTGCTCTTTCCCTTTGACTCTCCGTTATCCATATAGCAGGTAAATGGAAGGATGGTTCAAATGTTGGAATACCCGTAATCTCTTCTTCCACATTACCTGGATTCATAGCCATATAATGATCAAATAATATCTCACCATCACTTACCGGAATACCTTTAATCTTAATGAGGTACTGGTTAGGATTCAACTGAATATTATCTCTAAGACGAATTATTGGTACAACACATCCAAGTTCTAATGCGATCTGTCTTCTAATCAATACTACACGGTCGAGTAAATCTCCACCCTGATTAACATCAGCAAGTGGAATAATTCCATAACCAAATTCCAATTCAATAGGATCCACCTGAAGAAGGGATGTAACATTCTCAGGACGACGAATTTCTTCGGCCTGAGTTTCTTCCTGACTAACCTCTTCTTCAATACCTTTAATTCCAATTCTCTTTTCAATCTGTTTACCAACTACAAAGAATACCACACCGTATCCTACAAATACAAAAAACGGCAATGGAGTGAGCACACCTAATAAAACCATGGCAATGCCAACCATTGTAAGTACTTTTGGTATTGAAAAAAGTTGCTTAATAAGGATATCTCCAATATCAGCTTCCTTAGATACCTTAGTAACAAGGATACCTGTTGAAAGAGATATCATAAGAGATGGTATCTGGCTACAAAGACCATCACCTATAGCAAGTATTACATAGGATTCTAGTGCTGAATTCATATCCATGCCACCACGAAACATACCCATGGCTATTCCACCCACTATGTTAATAGCGGTGATGATAAGACCTGCAATAGCATCTCCCTTAACATACTTAGTAGCACCGTCCATTGCTCCAAAGAAAGTAGATTCATCTTGAATCTTTTGTCTTCGTTCCTTAGCCTGTTCATCTGTAATTGCACCTGTATTAAGGTCTGCATCTATAGCCATCTGTTTACCTGGCATAGCATCAAGTGTAAATCTTGCTGTTACCTCAGCAACACGTTCAGAACCTTTATTGATAACCATGAACTGAATAATTAATAATATGATAAATACTATAGCACCAATAATTAAGTCTCCACCACCAACAAACTCTCCAAAGGTTGCTATTACTTCTCCTGCATTTCCTTCTGAAAGAATAAGTCTTGTTGATGAAACATTTAGCGAAATTCTAAATATAGTTGTAAATAAAAGAAGCGTTGGAAAACTGGACATACTAAGAGCTTCTGGTGCAAATAGTGCATTAAACAGAATTATCATTGCAACAGATATGTTAAGTGCCAGTAAAACATCCAAAAGAAATGCTGGTATAGGAATAATGAAAAATATTACCGCAGCCATTAGATATATACCAATAAACAAATCTGATTTCTTCATGTCCTTTTCCTCCTTTCTTCTTTATAATACATAAACTAATTATGCTTTATTCTTTATCTTATAAACCTCTGCAAGTACCTCTGCCACCATCTGATAAAGTTGCGGTGGAATTTGCGACATAATCTCCACATTATGATATAGCATTCTTGCTAAAGGTTTGTTTTCAACAATCTCAACTTTGTTTTCTCTGGCAACTTCTTTAATCTTCTCTGCCAGATAATCTGCACCTTTTGCAACTACAACCGGTGCTTCTTCTTTTTCCCTGTCATATCTAAGAGCAACAGCTAAATGTGTAGGGTTAGTAATAACTACATCCGCTTCTGGAACACTTTGCATCATACGTCTTCTTGAAACTTCCTGCATCTTGCTCTTAATCTTACCTTTTACCTGAGGATCTCCTTCTTGTTGTTTGAACTCATCTTTAACTTCTTGCTTTGTCATTCGTAAATCTTTCCTTAACTTATACTTCTGATAAAACAAATCAACAAAGCCTAATGCAAGGAATAACGCGCTTATCTTAATCCCTAAATCTGTTATCACTTCAAGAATTATCTCTAATCCATGCATTAAGTTATATTCATATAGTTCTAAAATAAGTTCCCACTGGTCAATTAAAGTAGAATAACATATATAAACAATAATTATTATTTTAAGTATTGCTTTTAATAATTCTACAACCTTATCCAAAGAAAATATTCTTTTAAATCCTGATACTGGATTTAACCTGTTAAGCTTTGGCATTAAAGGCTTTGCAGTAGGTTCCCATTTTACCTGAATAACATTGATTACAATGCCTACAATAAAGGCTGCTATTAACACCGGTAATGAAGCAAATAATATACTCTTTGCCGCCTCTGACAAAATACCTGTCATTGTTTGATAATTAAAATTTTCATCACTGTAAATGCCGATTAAATTATAATTAACAACAAAACCCTCCATGAATTTCTTACCTATATATCCCGAAAACAACTTAATTACCAAAAAAAGTGTAAGAAGACTTGAACCAGTTACAAGTTCTGTACTTCTTGCAACCTGACCTTCTTTTCTTGCATCACTAAGTTTTTTAGCTGTAGGCTCCTCTGTTTTGTCTCCACCCTCATCCGCAAAAAACTGAAGATTTAATCTTAATAATTGTGCCTCTTTTAATCTTGATTCTTCTTCAATAGCAAGGTGGGAGGATTTCTTTGTTAATATATAAACCATTAGTCATCCTCCTAAAATCTTCGTTGCGTATCTAATCATATCTTTCATTTCATTAAATATGAAATCTGTAATTGCAGGCATAAGTCCTACAATCAAAATTAAAACTGCAAGTCCAACCATAACCTTAAGTTGAAGTCCAACAACAAACATATTCATCTGAGGTGCTATCTTTGCTAGAATTGCAAGAATAACATTAGTTATAAGTATACACATGAATATTGGCAGTACAATTCTAAAGGCTATTAGAAAATAATCCGTAAGAAACCTAACCATCATGGTATACATAGTTGGGGAAATTCTTACTTCCCCCAGAGGAATAATCTCAAATGTATCTATTATTGCAGTCAACACCATAAGATGCATATCTGATACAAGCATAATAAGCGTCACAGTATAAACAAAAAGATTACCTGTAACTGTAGCCTGTGTATTGGATGTAGGATCCATGTTTTGAACCATAGAAAAACCCATCTCCGTATCCACAAAATGTCCCGAAAAAGACAAAATCATCGTACATATGTTGGCTGCAAATCCCAGAATAAGACCTGCTAAAGCTTCTTTAATAATCAATGCAGCATAACCAATAGTACCAACATAATGTAACGGCTCATACTCCAAGGTATTAAATATGACAAATGCCATGACAAAGGATAGACCAGCCTTTACCCTTCTAGGCACAAAACTCACACTAAAAAATGGGGCCGAAACTATAAATGCGGATATTCTCATTGCTATCAGTAGAAAATATTCCAGATTTTCAATTGAAAACTCCATATTCACCACCATTTTCCAACTTTATCTAATATATAAATCAAAATTACTAAACAACTCAATAGTATAATCTGTAACTGTCCCAAAAATAAAAGAACCTGCTATTGCAATAACTGCAAATACCGCAATCAACTTAGGAACAAATGACAATGTCTGTTCCTGAATTGATGTAACAGTCTGAAATATACTGATTACAAGTCCCACAACCAATGATACAACCAACATAGGAAGTGAAACCTCTATAGCAACTATTAATGCTGCCCTGATAATATCTATTACAACATCTATTGTCATTTTATCACTCCATTCAAACTAAAAACTACTGTCAATAGAAGGTCTTAACAAGATTACCTACTATTAGGTTCCATCCATCCGCCAATACAAATAGCAGTATTTTAAACGGCATTGATATTACTGTAGGTGGTAACATCATCATACCCATTGACATAAGGGTTGACGATACAACCATATCTATAATTATAAAAGGAATATATATTATAAATCCTATTATAAACGCTATTCTAAGTTCACTGATTATAAAAGCAGGAATAAGCACTGATGTTGGAATATCATCCGTGCTTTCAATGGGGTTATCTTCTGTATTAATACCTGCTATATCAGCAAATAAAGATATATCTTTTGTTCTCGTTTCCTTGAACATAAACTCCCTAATAGGCTTTAACCCTTTTTCAAATGCCTCCTCAGAAGTTATCTCTCCACTAGACATAGGCTGTATTGCCTCTGTATTTATCTTAGAGAATACCGGAGACATAATAAAAAATGTCAGAAATAGAGCAAGACCAATTAATACCTGATTAGGAGGTGTAGTTTGTGTGCTCAATGCTGACCTTACAAAATGAAGTACTACAATTATTCTAGTAAAGCAGGTTAGCAAAATTAGTATTGATGGTGCTAACGTAATTACTGTTAATAACAAAAGCATCTGCAATGTAGATGATAGTGATGTACTGTCATCATTATCAGGAACACTCAACGTAATGCTATAATCATCTCCATCTTCTCCTGGCGCTGCCGTAACAGGTGAGATAAACATAAACACCAGAAGCATAATCGACATGAAAAATGCTGTAGTCTTTACCACTTTTTTTATATTCAATTTATTCCATATCACCTG
The DNA here is from genome assembly GCA_017396145.1 of Lachnospiraceae bacterium. GTDB lineage: Bacteria > Bacillota > Clostridia > Lachnospirales > Lachnospiraceae > RUG11200. The sequence continues at coordinate 47,787 of JAFQMS010000047.1, read as the reverse complement.
TGTTTTGTTGATTATCTTCTTTCCCACTTGCTTCTTCCTCGTTTTTTTCGCCATCATCTATCTTATCTTTCTTTACTTTGGCGAAAACATCCTTAAAGTTTTTTAACTCCATAGGTTTTACAGGCATAAGATTAATATTATCCTCATCTAACTTGCACAAAAAAGTGACATTATCTTTAGCCACTGCTATTGCAATATATTCCTCTGCAATTTTTACAATCTGGATATATTTATTCGGAGTAATCTTATGTGTTTCTATAATACGAATATTGGATGCATTTGCAGCACCCTGACTAACACTTGCAACCCATTTTGTAACAAAATAACATGCCACCAAAATAATTATGAATAACACAAGCAAACCTAAAAGTTGCAAAAGACTTTCCCCTGATGATGGGATATTAGATGGCGTAGTATCAACTTCTTTAGAAGCCAATACTACACTGCTAACTTTCACAAATTTTAGGTCACTTAATATATTACTGCAAATATCTATTATATTTAATATCATAGGTAGTACCTTAACCTATTGCCTTTTTAACAGCTTCTAATACACGATCTGCTTGGAATGGTTTAACAATAAAATCCTTTGCTCCTGATTGTATTGATTCAATAACCATTGCTTGCTGTCCCATTGCTGAACACATAATTACTGTAGCAGAAGCATCCATTGATTTAATCTTCTTAAGTGCCTGAATTCCATCCATCTCTGGCATTGTAATGTCCATCATTACAAGGTCAGGCTTAACCTCGTTATACTTTTCTACAGCTTTAATACCATTCTCAGCTTCTCCAGCAATTGTATATCCGTTCTTAGTCAAGATATCCTTAATCATCATTCTCATAAATGCTGCATCATCACAAATTAAAATGTTTTTTCCCATAATGTTTCTCCTATTTTTATATTATTTGATTATCTCAGTAACTCTAATACCAAAACACTCTTCAATAACTACTACTTCACCTTTTGCAACATACTTGCCGTTAACAAGCACATCTATAGGCTCTCCTGCAAGTTTATTTAATTCTATGATTGTACCTGGTGAAAAATCAAGTATTTCTTTAATTGATTTATTAGTTCTTCCAAGTTCTACCGTTACTTCTAAAGGTACGTCCATAATCAAGTCAATATTCTCTTGTTGAATTATTGGACTTGCCGTATTAGTAAATGGAACAAATTGTGCCGGTGAAACATTAATATCCGGTGCTACCTGTCCCATTGGCATTCCCATCATTGGTTGACCCATCATTGGCTGACCCATCATTGGCTGATTATACATCATGTTAGGTGCCATCTGACCCATTCCCATATCTGGTTGAATCTGTGGCGTAGTTTGTGGCACTGCCTGTGGTGCAACCTGTGGTTCCGGCGCCGGTGGTTCTGGCTCTGGCGCTGATGATGAATATGTCTTCTGAGTAAACTTATTGTATAAATCTCTTGCAAATTCAAAAGGATACAACTGCATTAACTGGCTGTCAATCAATCCTTCTATTTCCATTCTAAATGATACTTTAACAAAAACTTCATTTAAAAATGGAGACATATCTTCAAGATTAATATTACCATTTAAGTCTACCAAATCTGCATTCGGTGGACTAATATCAACCTTTTTTTCTAACATAGATGATATTGATGTTGCGGCTGAACCCATCATCTGGTTCATTGCTTCACTTATTGCCGAAAGGTGCAACTCCGAAAGTTCCGGATCCAAATCCGTTCCATCTCCACCCATCATCAGATTGGTAATTACTTTAACATCATTCTCATCAAGAATAAGGATGTTATTACCATCTAGTCCTTCTCTATATGAAATTTGTACAAACACACAAGGTCTTCTATAATTACTTGCTATCTCATCCCATGTTGCATAATCTACAACCGGTGTTGTGATAAGAACTTTATTATTAACCAGTGTGGATAATGTGGTGGCTGCAGTTCCCATACTAATGTTTGAGATTTCACCGATAGCATCTTTTTCTTCAACTGTAAGTTCATCATGAGGCTTACTGTCTAAATTATAACTATCATCATTACCTACATCCATACCACTTAGAAGCGCGTTTATTTCTTCCTGGGATAACATTCCATCCATAAAAGCTACTCCTCCCTGATAATTGATTTAATTCTAACTGCATAGGAATCATCTGCTGCACCCGGAAGTGCTTTAAACTTTTGAATACTTCCTACATACACATCAAGTTCATCTTCTATCTTAGTATTAAGCTTGATAATATCTCCCTTTTGGAGATTAATAAAGTCATTGACCGATATTACACTCTGTCCAAGAATTGCTCTAATCGGAACTTTTGCTTTTGATATAGCAATCTCTATAACATCCTTATAATCATTAGCATCCTTAACCTGCATATTAGAATACCAAAACTTGGTATTAAGATGTTCAATCACAGGCTCTAGCACAGAATACGGAAGACATATATTCATCATTCCGTCAATATCTCCTATTGCAACACTCATTGTAACAATTGATGACATTTCACTAGGCGACACTATCTGTGCAAACTGAGAATTTGTCTCTATTTTCACAAGTTGTGGTCTAAACTCCACAACATTTCTCCAGGGTTCTACAAGGAGTTCTGTTAATGTAGCAAATATACGCTCCATTATCATTATCTCAATTTCAGTAAAATTACGATTGTGGTCAAGAGGTTGTCCGTCTCCACCGAGCATTCTGTCTATAATAGCAAATCCTAAAACATCTGCCATCTCTATAATTATACTTCCTTCTAAAGGCTCTAAATTAACGATTCCTAAAAGAACCGGATTAGATAAGGAATTAGAGAATTCTGAATATGTAATTGCTTCCGAATTCATTACCGTTACCTGAATGCTTTTTCTTAAATGAGCAGGTAAATGAGTCGCTAGCAGTCTGCTATAATGTTCAAATATAATCTCTAATGTTCTAAGGTGCTCCTTCGAAAACTTTGAAGGTCTTGCAAAGTCATAATTTTTTACTTGAACATCATTGGAGTTCTTTATTTCATCAGCGTCTAATTCACCGCTGCTTAAGGCTGCAAGCAGATTATCTATCTCACTTTGAGATAAGACATCACTCATTCTCTCACCTCCCGGATAATTATAATACCTTTAATATATGATGAATCATATACATCTAATCTATTGTATCACATTTTCGACATAATATAAAGCATAACTTCATATTTTTCCACCAATATTGTTTCCTTTTACTGGAAAGCCAGATTTCCAAATGAAATATCATGAACTATCTTAGATTCAAACAGTTCTTCAAACTCAAGGAGTATCTCTGCCTTAATCCTGTCTTTTTGTAACTGTGCTTCCTCTTTAGTATATTCAGAATAAACTGTAGTAATAATATCTTTCATCTTATTATCATTAGATATAACTACTTCTTTAACAGAATCAAAGTCTTTAACACTTGTGTTAAGATGTATTGTTACACCCTTTATTATAGCATATCTGTCTTTTTTATCAGTTGTGTCCTTCTTCAAAGATATAAACAAATCACCCTCTTCGAAAGAATATGCTTCCAAGTCATAAATGCTTATATCAGTATTCTCTTCTTCCATCTCTAATTCAATAGCTGCTGCAACTTTTGCTATCAAATCATTAGTCTTGGTTGTGTTGGGAAGTACAGCAAATAGCATTATCGCCGTAAACACCAAATCAACAACTAATAAAACAATTACTATTACTGAAAATATATTTCTTTTCATACCTTCTACTCCATTTGTTAATGATTATTTTATTATATCGTTATATATCTTAAACTCTACTCTTCTATTCTTTGCACGACCTGATTCAGTGGTATTGTCCGCAATAGGTTCGTATTCGCTTCTTCCAGAGGCTTCTAAAGTTACAGGGTCCATACTCTTCACATCTGTCATATATGACCATACTGAATATGCTCTTGCACTTGATAATTGCATATTATCCTTATACAAAGTGCTGTTAAGCAATGGTATATTGTCTGTATGACCTTCTATTTTAATCAAATGGTCTTCATAATTCTTAAGGATATTACCTATCTTATCCAATACTTTTTTTGAATCTTCTTTTATATCCGCTTTAGCAGAATCAAAAAGCACTGCACCACTTAAATATATTTTAACATATTGATATTTTGAATCTATCATAACATCAACAACATCATCTATACCTTCTGTTTCAGTCATTTGCGTAACTTCTTCATATAATTGTTCCGCTGCTTCTTTATTAATCTCTTCTAGATACTCTTCCGGGTCAAAATTATCAGAATCTACGTCTTCTTCAGTAGGTTTACCTGTATTATATGTATAACTGTCAAGTTCATTTAACTGACTTGCACCACTAGATATCAATTGTCCTTCTCCCACTGAAGAACCTCCACCATCAAACATACTAAAAGTATTAGAAAGTGAGGCAACAACCTGCGCGTATTTTTCTGCATCCACACTAGACATTGAGAACAACAATACAAAGAAACACAATAAAAGATTCATTAAATCACTGAAGGTAGCCATCCACGCCGGAGAACCGCCGCCACCGCCATCTGACTTCTTTTTTCTTTTGCCCACGTGGTGTCACCTTCCTTTCCTTAGAATTTTTTTTGCATTATTTATTCACGTTCAGCATCTTCTGTTCCAATATTCTTTCTATCATCAGGAGACAGATATGATTTTAGTTTTTCTTCAATAACTCTTGGATTCTCACCAGCCTGAATTGATAGCAATCCCTCTACCATAACTTCTTTAGTTGTAAGTTCTTTTGCCGAATTATCCTTAAGTTTAGTTGCTATTGGAGTCGCCAACCAGTTAGCCAACAATGAACCATACAATGTTGTAATCAGAGCAACTGACATACTAGGTCCAATGGAACTTGGGTCATCAAGACTTTTAAGCATGTTAATAAGACCTATTAATGTTCCTATCATACCCCATGCAGGTCCCATGGCAGCCATATCAGTCCAAAACTGTATAACCCTTGAATGTCTTGATTCAATAGCATCTAATTCAGTCTGTAATATTCCTGAAACTAATTCTGGATCAGTACCATCTACAATTAACAGTATTCCCTTTTTTATGAAATCATCCTCAATATTACCAGCAACTTCTTCCAACGAAAGAAGACCTTCTTTTCTGGCAATATTAGAAAGTTCTATTATCTGTTTAATTGTAGCTTCTTCATCAAAATTTCTAACCTTCAAAGCCAATCCTATACTCTTTAAACTTCCAAAGAATCCACCCAGACTCTTGGACATAGTAATAAGACATGTTATTGTTCCACCAAATGTAATAATTGCGGATGGGAAATGTAAGAATGCACTCAGATTTGCAAAATCCAAACCAAGCGTTGTTTCATTAAATACGATACTAAATGCAATAAGTACCACACCAACAACTAATCCTATAATTGATGCCAAATCCACAATATCACCTCATTTCTCTTTTATTCTTGTTCATTCTTGAAAATTCGTGAATTTATTTCCTGTCTAAATAATATTACTAAATTTCTTACTTCTTGTCTATTCTCTTTTACGATTATTTTTTTCCCGGAAGTAAGTGTAATTACCGTATCCGGAGTTTCCTCAACCATCTCAATCAGGTCGCAGTTTAAAACAAATTTTCGATTATTCAGTCTTGTAAGTTCAATCATAACAATCTCCATTCACAATTAATAAACTTCCTACGAAATAATAACCATAAACACTTACTTTTTTAGTACTTTAGACCTAATTTTGTCATAAACCAAGCCAACGAGTGACAAAATATGCCACTCGTTTAAGCCTTTTTATTCTAATTATTATTATCTCTTAAGATTAATCAGTTCCTCTAAAAGTGTATCTGATGTTGTAATAATTCTAGAGTTTGCCTGGAAACCTCTCTGGGTAGTTATCATACTTGTGAACTCTGATGACAAGTCTACGTTAGACATTTCAAGTACACCTGTTGTAAAACTATCTCCATTCTCTGATATATCCGAACCTATTCCATCAAACTCTCCTGAGTTTTGTGTAGCCTGGAACATACTGTTACCAACAGCTTCAAGACCTGCTGGGTTAGTAAATGTTGCAACTGCAACCTGTCCTAAGAGTTTGGAACTACCATTATCATATGATGCAAATATCTTACCTGTATCACTAACACTTACACCATTGATTTTACCTTTTGTAGTACCTGCTCCTTTTCCTGTTCCTCTTTCTCCCCTGTTAGAAGTAATTGAAGTGTTACCACTTGATTCGTACATTGTAAGCGCTGAGAAATCTACTGATATATCTTCAAAAAGGTTTGCTGAACTTGTGTTGCCTGTAGCACCTGTATCAATAGATAAAACCGCTGCTTCATCAGTGTTAGCACCATATCCTATTCCTACGAATTTACCTGTAGAAGCATTAAATGTAAGAGTTAAGTCTGCATCCTGTGTCACTCTGTTACCATTGGCATTGGTATATGTATAGTCATTAAGAGTTGCCTGACCAGTTAAGGTATCTACAGAAACCGAATATCTCCTTCCGCCAAATGTTACTGATGGCATTGGATTCTTTGGTCTATATATTGTAATTCCATCCTGGACAGTTGCATCAACGAAGATTGACTGACCATCTGCATCTAAAACATCTGTTACTCTTACATCATAAGTATTCTTATCTGATGTTCCCTGAGAAACCAATTTGTATTTTGCTGTATATTTGTTACCAAGATTATCATAGAACTCTGTCTGGATAACTCTACCATTTACAAGATCTTCATCGTTCTGGTCGATATTACCTGAAAAATATGTATTAGTAGTTGCTTCAGGTTCTGTATATGTATTCTCTGTAGTATAAATTCCTATTGGTGACACATTACCCTTAACTACCATGTTAGGATTCTCAGGGTCAACCTTCCATCCCATTACTGTTGCACCTGACTCTGTAGCAAGATTACCTGCACCATCAGTTGTAAATGCACCATTCTTTGTAAAGTAGTTAGTTCCACCAGAATTTACAATAAAGAATGCATTACCATTAATCATAATATCTAGTGCGTTATCTGTTCTTTGTGAACCACCCTGAGTAGTCATATTAGCAGTGATACCTGCAACTGTAGAACCAAGACCTATCTGTCTAGCGTTGGTACCTGCTTTTCCTGTTAGCGGATTGGCACCACTGGCACTTTGTGTAGTCTGATAGAAAATATCAGAGAAATTAACTGAACTTGATTTAAATCCAATTGTATTAACGTTAGAAATATTGTTACCTATAACGTCCATTTTTGTCTGGTGAACCTTAAGTCCTGAAACACCAGAATAAAGTGATCTCATCATAATACATGACCTCCTAATATGGACCGTAATCTTTTACTCCTTCTGTCGTTCGGGAGTACTTATGCTTCCTTAAAAGGTCCGGCATTTTACGCGATTACTGCTCCATCAATATTTGTTATTACTTTGTTATCTGCGTCACCTAAAGCTGTGACTACTGTGCTATTCTTTATGTTTACAATAAAAGCCAAATCATCAACCATTACTAACGATTCTTTAATGCCTTTACTGTCTGCAAGTGCTGCCGCTTCATTGAGTCTTTCCATCTGTTCGTTAGAAAGTGATATGTTTCTGTTAACAAGTCTTTCATTAGCATGCTTTGAAAATGCAAGTTCCGTAGGTCTTGCCTGTCTTTGAAGTTCTAATACACTTCTAAAATCCATTCCCTGAGATTTTATATTAGCGCCACCTTGGGTTTGCTTATTTTTCAATGCCAGATTGGTCATTTCCTCAATTGAAGCAAATGAGTTGTTAATCTGCATTTTGTCACCTTCTTTAAATATTAACTTATTGTTTACTGTTCCTTTTCATCGCCAGTTGTACCACTGTTATCTGCACCTTGAGATGAATCGCTGTTTCCTTGATTCTGACCGCCTGCAATAATTCCTGCAAGATAAGTTTCATCATAAACTTCAGTAACATTTTCTGCTGGATATTCGCTTCCTTCTATTACCACATAAGCTTTACCACTTCTAATAGTTACCATATCGACAAAGCCACCTTCCATAACAGTGCTTCCTGTTGAATTAGTAGTTGATACAGTTACATATTTACCAACCATATTCATAGACTGCATTGTTGTTACACCTGAACTTAGATTTTGCAATTCTTCCAACTGTGAAAATGTTGCAAGTTGTGCAATATATTCTGTATCAGTTGAAGGATTAAGTGGGTCCTGATTTTGCATCTGGCAAACTAAAAGTTGTAAAAATGCATCTTTTCCAAGTTTATTACCGGCATCTTTAGTTAATGCATCAAGGGCTGTGGTATCTTTGATTATCTGTCCGTCACTACCTATAGACTGAATTAAGTCTCCCATTCTTTCTCCTTTCCGTTACGCCATGTAACTTACTGTGCTGTTCTCACGAACAATTTCTGCTTCTTCTGTCTGCGTAATCTCATCTGCAAAGAAATCTGTTGTTGCAAAAGACTTTTTACTTTTAGAATTCTGTCCTGCACCAGAATCTGATGATTCTTGCTGATTAAATGAAAACTGTCTTGTTGTAACTTCAAGCTCTTCAACCTTTAAGCCCTGGTCATTCAAATTATCTATTAATAACCTTATCTGACCTTCTATCGCTTCTTTAGCTGCTTCACTTTCCACTATAAACTGTGCTGTCATTACTCCGTTCTTAGAAGTTATAGTCATATTAACTCTTCCAAGATTCTCAGGATTTAACTGCATCTGAATACTCTGTGTATCTTTTGTTACAGTTACCTTAATCTGAGTAACAATCTGGTCGATTACCTGTTTAACTTCTCTAACATGAGCTATCTGACCTGCAAAACTAACTTCCTTAGTTACTGCTGTCTGATTAAGAGCGGCTGTAAGATTTTCAGCAAATGCATCTAATGAAGTACTTGCGTTATTATTGTCGTTGTTGTTACTATCTGTATGCTGTCCCTTACTTTGATTAGTCTCTTCAACATCAATAACCAAACTTTTTTCATCTGATACTGATTCACGGCTTACTGACTGTCCATCTAAGTTGCTTTTGTTAAGATTATCATCTAAAACTTCTTCTGATACATTGTCTTGCTCTAATATCTGTACCTGTGCATCATCCACTTTATTAACATCTTCTGCATTTATCTGTGTCTGATTATCCTGGTTTTTGTTAATGTCATTTGCATTAAAATTACCTTCTAAAACATCAGATACAAGCTTTCCAAACTCTTCTTTGTTAATTCCTGTGAACTGTTCTACATCTACTTCATTAACAACCTTTGATATTGTCTGTAAAACCTTCAGTGCATCCTCATTGGTGAGAATCTGTGACATATCTTGTGTTCCACTGACTACCATAGAAAATTCCATAAGGCTTGTCTGATTAAATAACGAGAGTACTGTTAACTGACTTTTTGCTAAAAGTTCATTCAATTCTTCCAAAGATATATCTAACGCAGCACACAATTTTTCTTTTAACTCATTAGACAACTTCAAAATCTTCTTATCAAGTGGTTCTTCTACTGATTCGTCCACCTTATTATCTGATTTTACATCATCCTTAGTTTCCATGGTATCTTTGGTTTCATTAGAAGTTTTGTCATCTCTTATCTTTTCTTCATCTTCAATAGAATCCTGCTTTTTTTCTACAGTTTCAGTTTTACTATATTCCGTTTTTGCAGTCTCTTTTGTTTCAAATGTGCTATTTTCCACATCTGAATTCTTAGTATCATATGTAGTAAGTTTATTCTTAGCAACACTTACAATACTTGTCTTTGAAAGACTACTTTCATTTGATGTTTTAAGACTACCTACATCTAGGAACTGGGAAAACATATCATTCTTTTCTGTCTTTGCCTCAGATTTCGAATAGTTACGACTCGCAAACAAATTAGCACTTTCCATTGCTTTTGTCGTAGTCATATTGCTCCTCCTTTCTTTAAAAATATTATATAGTTAAAGGATTTCTCCTTACTATCTATGTTATGATTTACTTAAGGCATGAATTTTTTCTGTTATATCTGCCGCAAATTCTGATGGCATTTCATTCATAATTGCAGCCATCTTCTTTTGTGACATTGCTGATAATATCTTACATGCCAGTGTTAAGTCATCCATATCCTGAATAGCCTTTGCTGCTGCTGCCGGATCCATATTACCATATGTATTAGCCAAATTATTAACTGTTTGATCCACATAATCTTGTTCAATAACCTGTCTGTAAATATCTGCTGCATTTTCAGGATATATGCTTTCATAATACTTTTGATATTCTGTTATATCAGGAGCATTTTTATTAAATACTATCTCTTCATTGAATTCCTTAATTAACTTCTCGTAAGTTAATTGTTTTTCTTCAAATTCTTTTAATCTGGCAATTTCTTCAACATATTCTGCGGCTTCATCATATATATCGTCATAATCTTCTTTTAATTTATCATTTTCTGCCTGTAATTTTTTAATTTGTTCAACCGCTTCAGAGATATCTTCATATCCATAATTATTCTCTTCAATCAACTGTTCATCCGTTGGTTTTGGAAGTATCTTATTAATACCCGGTATATCTTTTATTAATGGACGAAGTACATTATTGCCAAGTCCGCCCACATCAAGTTTTACGCATATGGCAAATATTCCAAGTATTATAAGGATAACAAGTATGGCAATAATAGCACTTAGAATCTTATTACCTTTTTTCAATTCTATATCTTTTTCTTTCTTTTTTGCCATACCAACTCTCTCCTATCTAATTATTGTACTTAAAGCTAACCAATTCATCTGTAGTTTTGTTTTCCTCATCATTGATTTCTTTAACAAACTCTTCAAATTTGTTTTCCTTAAGTTTTTCATGAGTTTTTCTTTCTATCATAAGATTCTTAAGATTATCCATAGCCGCTTCATATCTTTTTCTTGCTTTTTCAACTTCTTTTTTTTGTACGGAAATCTTATCTTTTAATATCTCTATACCACTCTCAAGTTCTCTAATAGTTAAGATATTTAGTTTTGTTACTATATTTCCACGAAGTTGCTCCTCGTAATCTTTTTTTCTCTCTCGTAGTTCATGCAAAACATTCATCTCTTCCTCGAGTTTTTGTCTGGCAAGAGCAACCTGCGTTTTTGCCTGATCCTCTAACTTATATTTTATATCTAAAATGTTTTGCATTCTGTAAATAAACTTTGCCATAACACCAACTCACTGTTTAAAATTACTCTTCAAACAACTGCCCGAGAAGTTTTACAACCTCTTCAAAAGAATATTTATCATATACGTCTTGCATAAGAAATTCATTCACAGCGTCTATCTTTTCAATTGCATAATCAATGTTTTTATTGGAACCTTTAACATATGCACCGATATTTATTAAATCCTCTGCTTCATTATAGGTTGCCAAAACATTTTTAAGTTTACCCGCAACTTGTTTATGTTCTTTTGTGGCAATAGACGACATAACTCTGGAAATACTTTGCAATACATCTATTGCAGGGTAATGATTCTTATGTCCTAATTTTCTTGAAAGCATTATATGACCATCAAGGATACCTCTTGCTGCATCAGTAATAGGTTCATTAAAGTCATCACCATCAACAAGAACCGTATATAAGCCTGTAATAGAACCTGTATCTGAATTGCCTGCTCTTTCTAATAATTTGGGCATCTCTGAATATACACTTGGTGGATATCCTCTAGATACAGGTGGCTCTCCTGATGCCAGTCCAATCTCTCTTTGAGCCATAGAAAAACGGGTAAGTGAATCCATCATAAGCAGGACATCCTTTCCCTTATCTCTAAAATATTCTGCAATGGCTGTAGCGGTCTTTGCCGCTTTATTTCTAACTAGGGCCGGTTTATCTGAAGTAGCAACAACCACAACTGATCTGGCCATACCTTCCTGTCCCAAATCGCGTTCCACAAATTCCCTAACTTCTCTTCCACGCTCGCCAATTAACGCTATAACATTAATATCAGCCTTTGTATTTCTTGCAAACATACCAAGAAGGGTACTCTTACCCACACCACTTCCTGCAAATATTCCTATTCTTTGTCCCTTTCCAACAGTTATAAGACCATCCACAGCCTTAACACCTAAAGGTAAAACCTCGTCAATTAGTTTTCTTTTCATTGGGTCTGGTGCCTTAGCATCTACCGGATAATGCACCTTACAGTTAAGAATATCTCCTTCTATAGGATTACCAAGACCATCTATTACTTTACCAAGAAGTTCCTCACCCACAGGAACCTTTAAAGGATTGCCTGTAGAGAACACTCTGCTTCCAATTCCTATTCCGTCTATATTACCAAATGGCATCAAAAGCAATCTACTATCTCTAAATCCCACAACTTCTGCTTCTATGGTCTGTGAACTCTCTTTAGATGTTATTAAACACAAATCACCTAACTGGGCATCTGGACCTATAGATTCAATTGTAAGACCAACTACCTTAACAACCTTGCCAAATCTGGTTTCAAATGTTTTAGTTAGCAATTCGTCATATTTATATAAACTTTCTGCAGTAATCACAATTCTTACCCATCCTTAACCCACAATTTACTCTAAATCTGTGCCAGTAACCTCAAATTAGTTTTGAGATTAACTAACTGCTCATCTATCCCTGCATCTATAACATTACCATCTGTTTCTATAAGACACTGTCCGGGATACATATCCCCATCAGGTAAAATATCCATAAGAGCGTCTTCTCTCACGCATTCCATTAGTTCTTTCTTATGTTCCATTACCACAGGAAAATCTTTATTTGACACTTTTATGTAATAATTATTACTGTTTTCTCCTTTAGCAAGAGTCTTTGCTATAAGAGAAACTATTGCTGTTTCATATTGTGAAAAACATATTCCTGTAATATTATCTAACACCTTACAGACCGTATCCACAACTTTGTTTTCTATCATCTTAGCCTGTCTGTCAAGTATTTCATCATTTTCCCGCATCATATTCTCATATTGAGCCTTTAATTCTTCAACTTCTTTATATGCTTCTGTCTTTGCCAGTTCATATCCTTCTTCATAACCCTTTTTCTTGCTGTCTTCATAGATGTATCTTGCATTATCATTAGCCTGTTCTACTATTCTGTTAGCTTTTAGGTTAGCTTGTGCAATAACTGCATCTACACGAGAATTAAGAAACTCCTCCTGTTCTTTCAAAGCCTGCTCAATTCTTCCCGCTTCTGACATATCCTCTCTTGGGGCAGTAAGAAGTTCTCCTAAATCAAGTGTTTCTTCTGTTTCAATACCAGAATCCGAACTAACATTTACTCTTTCTACAGCCTGTCCAACAGTGCGAAAGAAACTGTCATAATTGCAAGTTACATTCTTAGTTTCATTTCCCTCATATCTTATATAATTGTACTTAATTATATTAGACAATTATCTCGTCACCTCCACCTCTGGCAATAATAATCTCACCAGAGTCTTCAAGCTTTCTAATTACATTAACAATACGCTGCTGCGCCTCTTCAACATCCTTAAGACGCACAGGTCCCATATAATCCATATCTTCTTTTATCATTGCAGCAAGACGCTTTGAAAGATTCTTGAAAATAACATTTTGAACTTCTTCATTAGCATTCTTGAGGGCAACTGCAATTTCATTATTCTCGATTTCACGAAGAACTCTCTGAATAGATTTATCATCAAGAGAAAGAATATCTTCGAATACGAACATCTTTCTTCTGATTTCATCAGCAAGCTCTGGCTCGTCGATTTCCAAAGTCTCCATGATATGTTTCTCTGTACCTCTGTCAACAGTGTTAAGAATCTGAACAATAGCATCAACACCACCAACAACAGTGTAATCCTGATTAACAAGTGACGAAAGTTTTCTTTCAAGCACTTTTTCTACCTCCCTGATAACATCCGGAGATGTTCTGTCCATCTGGGCAATTCTCTTAGCAACATCTGCCTGTTTTTCAGCTGGAAGAGCACTAACTACATCTGAAGCCTGCTTAGCTGGCAAATACGCCAAAATAAGGGCAATAGTCTGTGGATGTTCGTCTTGGATAAAGTTTAAAAGTTGAGACGCATCTGTCTTTCTAACAAATTCAAACGGTTTAACCTGTAAGGAAGCAGTAAGTTTCCCAATAACCGTCTTGGCTTTTTCCACACCAAAAGATTTTTCCAATACTTCTTTGGCGTATCCAATACCACCTTCAACAATATATTGTTGTGCCAGACATATCTGGTAAAATTCATTAACAATCTCATCTTTATCCCCAGGAGATACACTTCTTGTATTAGCAATTTCTAAGGTAAGAGCTTCTGTCTCTTCCTCTTTAAGATGCTTAAAGATACTAGAAGCCTTCTCTGGTCCCAACGCAATAAGTAGTATTGCTGCTTTTTGCAATCCATCTAATTCCTGCTTCACGACAATACCTCTCCTTTCTATGCCCACTCATCATTTAGCCAGTTACGCAACAACTGTGCAACCGCCTCTGGATTCTCGTCCACAAACTCTCCAATCATCTCGATTGGTCCGGACTTATCCTTCATCTCAATACCCTCAAGACGTTCTTCAGTTGCAGCCTTGCTAGCTAACATCTCTTCTACAGATAATTCCGGAGTCTGCTCAATAACCTCAACTGGAGCTGTTGCCTTAAATACAACAAATAATATCATTGCAATAATTAAAACCAATAAGATAATCTGGAAATAATCAGATATCTCTTTACTTGTGTCTTCTTTAAACTGGAATATAGGCTGTTCAAATGCTGTAATTGTAATATTTTCTACATCAATTCCTGTAGCTGCACTTACTGAGTTATATACTTTTTCTTCAACTTCAAGTGCATTAACCACTTCAAGTTCATTTTCCTTTATGTACTGCTCAAAGGTTATATCCTCAAGTTCACCTTCTGCCTCTAATTCTTCTTCGTTATATATCTTGTACTTAGTAAGAACTATTGACACTGATGACTTAGATGCATCTACCGCCCCAATCTCTTTCTTAGTATTAGTCTGCCTTTCATTAGGAAGATACTCTATATCCTCATACTCAACTGTTGCATCAGAATTAGTATCATCTTCAATCTCATATCCGGTATCACTATTATTAGAATCAGTTCCCGGAACTCCACTAACGCCTTGACTGTTCTCTGACTTATATGTGTAAGAGTGCTTATACACACCCTGATCAGAACCTGTAGTAGGAGTATATTCTCTATAAAGTTCTGTAACCTCATCCATATCAAAATGAAGATTTGGCACAATTTCCGCATCATCATATCCCATTTTTAATACAAGATATCTTATATCGTTAGCTCTGTTGTTACGAAGTAACTGCTTAAACTCTTCATTACCATTAAGGCTTCCTGTTGTGTAAAGGTCACTTGTACCATTAAACAATATATCACCTTTACTGTCTGTAACTCTTATATTTTCAGTATTCTCATTACCTAAAGCTGTAGCAACCATTTGCGCTATAGTAAATGCAGCAGCCTCCTTAAAGTCTTCATTAGTTGTTAATACAACACTTGCACTTCTATCCTTTTGTTCATCAAATATACTGTTACCTGCAGTCTCGCTTGAAATATAGACAACGGCTTCTTTTACACCTTCAAAGGTTTCAATAGTATTAGCCAGTTTATCTTGCATGTAAATAGTACTCTTGAGTTTTCTTTCATTCTCTGTAGTACTCATACTATTATCAAACAATTCCTCAATGCTCATATCATCTGTCTCAATATCATTAGCACCAAGCAAAAGTCTTGCTGCATCATACTGCTTAGTATCAACAGAAACTGTGGTAGAATTATTAGATAACTTATACGGAATAGAAGCACCTTCTAGTATGGTAACTACTGAATTAGCTTCCTTTGTAGTCTCACAGGTAATCAGATGAGTATACTGAGTTCTTGTAAGAACAACCACAAGTATGAGCACTGCCACAAGAAGTACTGCTGTAATACTTGCTATTATAGCCTTCTGCTTTGTTGTGAATTTATTCCAGAATTCTTTTATTCTATTAAGTATTTCCTTAATTCTCTCTGGCATTTTAAACATAACCTTTCTATAAATCTATAAGTTTAACTCTTTTTGTATGTTTTCAAATTATTATTCTTTAAAACTTAAATGAAGTAATTAGAACTGAAGGTTCATAATCTCTCTATACGCTTCTACAACCTTATCTCTAATTGCTACAGTATATGACAATGAAAGATTGGCTTTATTCTGTGCAAGCATAAGTTCTAAGGTATTATCATAGCCCAATGCATATTTAATCTCTTCTTCCTCTGCAGCATTACTAAGTTTATCTGTTTCTTTTATAAGATTAATTGCACTGTCTAAAAGGCTGTCAAATGAACTTTCTTGTGTATCACTTGCAGTCAAATTACTGTCAAATGCACTTGTAAGAGTGTTATTATTAATCTTATCTAATGCGTTATTCATGCCCTGTATTGATGTAAATGTTGTCATACCTTATTACATCCTTTCTATTATCTGTCGAAAATCATTTAATTGCTTTATGCCTTTTGTCCAATTTCTAATGTCTTAAGAAGCATATTCTTACTTGCATTAAAAGCTGTAACATTCGCTTCATAAGCTCTTGATGCATCTATCATGTTAGTCATCTCTGTAACTGTATCAACATTAGGATATGTAACATAACCATCTGCATCTGCATCCGGATGAGATGGATCATATACCATCTTCATATCAGTCTTTGTATCTTCCACAATCTTAACAACTTTAACACCATTGCCAGTATGACCTATAGCTTTGTTAAAAATCGCACCGAAATTACTGCTTGACTTTTCAGCAAAAACTACAGTCTTTCTAACATAAGGATCTCCATTCTCATCACGGGTAGTATTAATATTAGCTAAGTTCTGAGAAATAATATCTGTTCTAAGTCTCTGAGCCGTCATTCCACTGGCGCTGACATTCATAGAATTAAAAAATGACATATGTACCACACCTTTCCCTTCTCAATATGGTTTTAAAGGATTACAAATTCTTTTTTATATCATATTATTACTTTTACTTTAACACTGATTTAATTCTTGAAAACTCCTGCGAAATAGAATCAACCAAAGTATAATACCTAATCTGGTTTTGTGCTAAATAAGCATTCTCTGTATCTACATCAACATTATTACCATCCAATCTATAACTTAGCGAAGCCGTATCAGTATATATTGATGAATTAAGACTATCTAATCTTAAATTTCTCATGGCTTTATCTAAAGATGAATTGCCTGCAATAGCTGTCTGAAGGTAATTCTCAAACGACACATCCTGTCTTTTATAATTAGGTGTATCCACATTGGCAAGGTTGTTAGTCAAAACCTCGTTTCGGACCTGACTGGCATTAGCTGCTTTTCCAAGTACGTTTATGTAATTATATGCATCTGAACCTATCATAATCGTTCATCCTTTCCATTTTTCGACAGCACACCACTAATTGTGACACTCTCTTGTATTATAAGTATTTTTAGTATAAAAAACAAGCAAAATATTGTGTTCTTAACTACTTTTTTCACAATTTCTTGTGTTTTTCATTATAATCCCATAATTACCATTTAATTGAAACTAATAAAAAAAGAGATTCATCCGCTACTATGTAGCTTCACAAATCCCTTTGAAACTCTGATAAATCCTTTATGTATTCTAGTAATTATATATTCTATATATCGGCTGTTTCTATATAAACATAATACATCATTTCTTCATTTTTTTCAATTCATCAAATACAACTTCATTAACAACTTTTATGTATGTACCCTTCATTCCCGAAGAACGTGATTCAATAACTCCTGCGCTTTCGAATTTTCTTAGTGCATTAACAATTACAGACCTTGTAATTCCAACCCTGTCTGCAATTTTACTTGCAACCAAAATACCTTCATCACCATCAAGTTCTTCAAATATATGAGTTATAGCCTCTAATTCCGAAAAAGACAAAGTGCCTATTGCAGATTTTACAATCTGCTGCTTTCTTGTTTCTTCCGCACTTTCCTCATTAACTGAGCGAAGCATTTCAAGTCCAACAACTGTTGTACCATACTCACTTAGTATAATATCATCTATAGAGTATTCTTCACCATATTTATATATAAATAAAGTTCCAAGTCTTTCACCAGCAATATCAATAGGGCACACTATGGCTTTGTATCCTTCAAACTGAGCCCCTTCAAAACCCAAGGTAATGAGATTAACATTCTCTTTTGTAGATAACACATTAAGAAGTCTCTCATTCAAAACCTCATCAATAAATCCACCTACCTTATCTGCCATAAGTTGATGAATCTGTATTATATCGCTTCTTTTATTAATACCTAAAACCTTTCCCTTCTTGCTTATAACTAATATATCTGATATTAAAATATCTCCTAAAACATCACATATATCATTAAAAACAACCTTATGGGAACTATTATTATGAAGCAGTTTATTAATCTTTCTAGTCTTATCTAATAATTGAATACTCATAGCAGACCTCCCTTTTAGAAGATACCAAGGGTACTTTCCCTTTCAATCTTTTCGCCGACTGCAAAACAATTCCTATAACTAACTTTATAAAGCAATTATATAATATTCAATTATTAAAAACAACCTCAAATTAATAAACAATTCAAATAATTGTGTGTTTTTTTCAATCCATTATCAGATTTAACTATTCACTTTTAGGTTTAGAGCACGAAAAACCACATTTTGGCTCTATACAAGCAATCTTATTGCCTCTTTCAATACATATATTTCCACAATCCGGGCATTTCATATCATATGGTTTTTGCCATGACATAAAATCACAGTTAGTAAAGTCTTCACATCCAAAGAATCTCCTGCCCTTCTTAGTCTTCTTAACAACTATATCTTTACCACATTTTGGACAAGACACTCCGATTTTTTCCAGATAAGGCTTAGTATTTCTACAATCCGGAAATGATGGACACGCCAAAAACTTACCATGCGGACCATATTTAATAACCATATTGGCACCACATTGCTCACAAACAACATCAGTAACCTCATCCTCTATCTTAACTTTTTCCAAAGTATCTCTGGCATTATCAAGGGCCTCTTTAAAGTCAGGATAAAAATTGCTTACTACTGTCTTCCATGATATATCCCCTGTTTCTACTGCATCTAATAATGTTTCAAAATTAGCTGTAAATGTCACATCTACTATGGATGTAAACGCGCTTTTCATTATCACATTAACGCTTTCCCCAAGTTCTGTAACATAAATATTCTTATTTTCTTTGATAATATATCTTCTACCAAGAAGAGTGGTTATTGTTGGAGCATATGTACTAGGTCTTCCAATGCCCAATTCCTCTAACGCTTTTACTAGACTTGCTTCTGTAAAATGTGCCGGCGGCTGAGTAAAGTGTTGTTGATTCTCCATCTTATCAAGTTTCACTTTACTATTCATTGTTAAATTAGAGCCAAATATATTTTGTTGCTCTTCTTCTTCAGAATTATACACACTCATAAAGCCCTCAAACTTAAGTTTAGAGCCTGCTGCAGTAAATCTATATCCATTACCATCTATCTTAACTGATGTTGTTTCATAAGTTGCTGCCTTCATTCTGCTGGCAATGAATCTTTTCCATATCAACTGATACAACCTAAACTGGTCTCTTGTCAACTGTTCCTTTAAAACAGTAGGAGATAAATCAAAATAAGTTGGTCTAATTGCTTCATGTGCATCCTGAATCTTTTTGTTAGTTCCTTTATTAACATCTTCGTTGGTAACAAAGTTTTCTCCGAAATTATCTTTAATATATTCCTTTGCCGCTGCATCTGCTTCATCTGATACTCTTGTAGAATCCGTACGAAGATACGAAATAAGACCTATCGTTCCCTTTCCTTTGATATCCACACCTTCATACAACTGCTGCGCAATTCTCATAGTCTTAGCAGTTGCAAAATTAAGAGTCTTTGAAGCCTCTTGCTGTAAGGTTGAAGTTGTAAATGGTACTGGCGCCTTTTTACTTCTTTCAGATATCTTAACATCTGTTATCGCAAAATCGGCTCCATCTAATTCCTTTAGAACCTTCTTAACATCTTCTTCACCTGCAAGTGCAAGTTTTTCATTAACAGTACCATAGAATTTTGCTCTAACCGGCTTCTTAATTCCTTCTATATTAAATAGTCCATCTAACGACCAATACTCTTGTGGTTCAAATGCGTTAATCTCTTCTTCTCTATCACATATTATTCTAAGAGCTACTGACTGTACTCTTCCGGCACTCAATCCTCTTTTGACCTTTTCCCATAGAATTGGACTTATTTCATAGCCCACCAAACGGTCCAACATTCTTCTTGCCTGCTGAGAATCCACAAGATTAGTATCAATAGACCTTGCATTCTTTATAGAATTCTTTACAGCATTTTTTGTAATCTCGTTAAATGATATTCTACTATATTTTTTATTCTCAAGTTTCAATGCCTGCACTAAATGCCATGATATAGCTTCTCCTTCGCGGTCGGGGTCAGTAGCAAGAAAAATCTTATCAGCTTTCTTAGTTTCCTTTCTAAGCATAGCCAACAAGTCACCCTTACCTCTTATGGTAATATATTTTGGCTCAAATCCATTATTCACATCAATACCTAAAGAACTCTTAGGCAAATCCCTAACATGACCATTAGATGCGATAACTTCATAATTATTTCCCAAAAATTTTTTGATTGTCTTAGCCTTAGCAGGCGACTCAACTATAACAAGATTTTTTGCCATTATCTTCTTCCTTTCAAACCCTTCAAACCAGTGGCAGACATTTAGTTACCCATTACTCTGACATAATATCCCTTACTTGTTTGAACAATAACATCCATTAATTCTAACTTAATCAAAGTTTCTACTACTATCTGATACTCTAAATTGCAATCATTCATAATCTCTTTTATGTTTTTAGGTACCAAACACACCACATCATATACCATTTCCTCTAAACTTGCAAGAGTAATATTCTTAAATGTTTCATCTTCTGATTTTGAACCGGTAATAAAATATCCGTTATTTTCAAGTTCTTTCACAACATCTGCAACGGACAAAACCATTGTTGCCCCATTATATATTAGATTATTACAGCCTTCGCTTAATGCATCAGCAATCCTTCCCGGTACCGCTAAAACACTTTTTCCCTGGTCAAGGGCCATATCTGCAGTAATCAAAGAACCACTCTTTTTCTTTGCTTCAACCACCACCACTGCATCAGCTAAACCGCTAATAATTCTATTTCTCATGGGGAAATTACCTGCCATGGGCGGTATCCCGGGGCCATACTCGCTAATAACCCCACCACTTTTAATACACTCCATAAATACTTCAATATTTTCCGGCGGATAACATCGGTCTATTCCACACCCTAGCACTGCATAGGTTTTGCCATCTTTATGAAGTGCTCCACTATGCGCCGCCATATCTATCCCTCTGGCAAGACCACTAATAATTCCCACACCTAAACTTGATAATTCACTGGCAAGTTCCCTTGCAACACTTTTTCCATATTCACTACAATTTCTCGCACCCACTATAGCAACAACCGGCTGATTCTCACTTTGTAGTTTTCCTCTTACATAAAGTCCAATAGGATATTCGTATATACTCTTAAGTTTCTTAGGGTACTCTTCACTAAAACAATCTACATACCGTATATTTCTTTTCTTTAATCTATCAATATAATCAACTACATTCTTTGATATATATTCTTCTTTCTTTGCTAAAACAATGTTATCTATATCTTTATCACTAATTCCCGCTACATTATACAACTCTTTTCTGTCGCATAAAAAAATGTTATGAGGGCTTTCAAAATATTCCAACAGGCATCTTATTTTCTTATTACCTATCCCTTTTATTCCTGAAAGCCATATACAAATCTCTTGGTTATTCACTTTCAACACCCTTTCGTACCTTATCAATCCATTCTGTATGAAATAGCCTCCGCAATATGAGAAAGTTCTACTTTGTTACAATCTTCAAAATCAGCAATACTTCTTGCCACTCTAAGTATTTTGTAATAGCCCCTCATCGTCAATTTATACTTCTTAAAAGCCTTCTCTAGCAAATCTTCTCCCTTTTTATCAATCTTACAATAATCATATATACACGCAGACGGAATATTACTATTATATGATATATCTGTCCCTTTAAACCTCTCTAATTGTCTTTGTCTTGCATTTTCAATTCTTTCCTTAAGTTCAAGGCTAGAATATATATGTCTGTTATTCTTTATATCTTGGAAATCCATTTGAGAAACCCATGTATATATATCAATTCTATCTAGTATAGGTCTGCTTACTCTTCTCATGTATCTTCTCACTTCATTTTCAGAACAATTACACCTATTTCTATCAGGGTAATAACCACATTTGCAAGGATTCCTAGCTGCTATAAGCATAAAATCTGCTGGAAAACGATAAGTTCCATTCAATCTGGATATCTGAATAATTCCTTCTTCTAAAGGTTGTCTTAAAGTTTCAATCACCTTTACAGAAAACTCTGGCAATTCATCCAAAAACAAAACGCCTTTACTAGCCAAACTTATCTCCCCCGGTTTAGGATTAGCACCACCACCAGTCATTCCTACTGTAGTAATGCTATGATGCGGTGCCCTAAATGGCCTTTTTGTAATATGATAATTATCCGTATTCAAAAGCCCTGCCACACTATATATTCTTGATACATCAAGGCTTTCCTTCATTGTCATATTAGGCATTATAGAAGGTATAGCCTTTGCAATCATGGTTTTCCCACATCCGGGAGGTCCAGTCATCATAATATTATGCATTCCACATACACCAACACCAACAGCTCTTATGGCTTCTTCTTGCCCTGCAATCTGAGCAAAACTATCTTCTTCTATTGTATGTTGCATATCCATATCTCTATTCATACCATAGCATGGAGATACACTAATTCTTCCTGTGAGAAACTCTATTAAAGTATTGATACTGTCCACCCCATATATATCAACTCCCTCTACCACAGAAACTTCCCTAGTATTATCTGCAGGAATTATACACCTACTAACCCCATTCACTGCACTATTAATTGTAATAGGTAATATACCCTTAATCGCTTTAACAGTGCCATCAAGGCTCAACTCACCTACTATAAGTGTATTCTCTAAATTATTAATTGGAATAAGATTAAAAGCCCCAAGAAGTACAACTGCAATGGGCAAATCGAATGCCGTACCAACCTTTCTGATACTAGCAGGAGAAATATTGATAGTAATATGTTTCGGCGGAAACTTAATACCCGAATTCTTAAGGGCTATTCTCACTCTTTCTTCAGCCTCTTTTACTTCGCAAGATAGCAATCCAACCATCTCAAATCCGGGCATACCATTACCAATGTCAGCCTCTACAGTTACGCTTATACTGGTAATTCCATCAACAAATGCAGAAAAACATTTACAAAACAAAGCAAATCCTTTCCTCACATATCACACTGATTATTTGTCGCTCACTAATTTTTATTGTCTTGATAATTAATTTAACATATTAAAAAACACAAGTCAAGAAAAATCTTAACTTGTGTTACTTTATAATAGCACACTCTTAGATATCTAATTTGCTATCTAATATCCACTATGTAATAAAACTACTCTTATTCTAGTATCTTCTTTATCTCTTCCATGAAAGTATTAACATCCTTAAATTCTCTATAAACCGATGCAAACCTTACATATGCAACAGGATCAAGTTCTTTAAGTTTGTCCATTATTATTTCACCTATAATAGAACTGTCAATCTCCTTTTTATCCATTGCAAATATAGCATTCTCTACTTCATCTACAAAGGAATTAATCTGATCAACAGATATTGGTCTTTTATGACAAGATCTAAAAACACCCGATTCTATCTTTGAACGATCATAAGGCTCTCTATTCATATCCTTCTTAATTACCACCATAGGTATAGCTTCTACCTTTTCATAAGTAGTAAAACGCTTCATACAGGCATCGCACTGTCTTCTTCTTCTAATAGTCCCTCCATCATCAGCAGGTCTTGAATCTATAACTCTAGTATTTTCAACATTACAATATGGGCATTTCATACAATCTCATCCTCCAGTCTATATACTATATTTTAAACATTATAGGAAAAAAAACAACCCATTTTTTTTATTTATTCCACAATTTCTTGTATTTGTCATATGAATAAAATCAACATCTGCTAAAATCACATTTATGAAGAACTTTTTCAACATCAACATCTACCAAAATAACATCTGTACCTATCTGTTTAATACAGCAATAATCTATTATATATTCCTGATCTCTTCCAAACAATCCACAGACCTTACATGGACCCGGCACTATAATACTACAAATGCGGCCCGTCCTGATATCAATGTCCACATCACACACTGAACCTAATATCTGACAGTCCGCACAGTTAATCACTTCTTTCTGTCTCAACTCAAATATTCTCAAGCCAAACCTCAAAATATCTTCTTGAAACATATTATGCCTTTTATTTAATTTTATTCCAAAACTCTTGAAGATGTATATTAACTACTCATCCTCTTCCTGTCTTTTCAACTCACTACTTTCTTCTTTCTTTTCAACACCTTGAGAACTTTCCTTTTGGAACATTGTCTTAACCGTCATAAGAATAAGTTTAATATCTAAAAAGAAAGAATAACTTTCAATGTACATCAAATCCATTTTAAGTTTATCATATGCTGTAGTATCGTATTTTCCAATAACCTGAGCATAACCTGTAAGACCTGCTTTAACCTTAAGCCTATACCTAAACTCAGGCATAACCTTGGCATATTCCTCACCAATCTCTGGTCTTTCCGGTCTAGGACCTACCAAAGACATATCACCAACAAATATATTAAATAACTGTGGCAACTCATCAATTCTGTATCTTCTGATAATCTTTCCAATTGGTGTTATTCTATCGTCATCCTTACTTGCTAACACTGCTTTACCATCTTTTTCAGCGTCAACAACCATACTTCTAAACTTATATATTTCAAATATTCTTCCACCAATTGTAGACCTTTTTTGCTTATATAATACCGGTCCTTTGTCATATAGTTTTATACTAATAGCTGCTATAATCATAAATGGTGAAAACACAATAATAGCAATCAACGATACAACAACATCAACCAATCTTTTTAACAAGCGCTGTTCAAAATTAAGTCCTCTATTCCTACACAACAAAAGAGGAGTATCAAAAAGTGTAATCTCATCTGCACCACGCATAATAATATCTGAAAGTTTAGGGGTAATATATACTCTAATTGACTGGTCAAAACAATACTTTAGTATCTTATTTCTTGTTTCAGATTTAACATCACATAATATTACAGCTTCATAATTACTTATTCTGTCAAATATTACATCCATATCTTCGTAACTCGAAATCGACGCGCATACTTTATACTTTTCTTTACGCATACTTATTTTGCCAATAAGAGAATCCTTAAGGGAACTTCCATACACAATTATCATCTTTCTTGGCGGATAAATAGCATAGTATATTTTGTTAATTACTATGGCGTAACCCATCAACACAATAATCTGAAGAACCGTCATAATAATCAAAACTCCCGGATGTAAAAAGGCTCTTCCTATAAGCGCCATTTGCAAATAAGTAATAACATTTACTATACATATGGAAATGGACTGTGAATATATTATATTACTTGTGGTAAGATAACCATATTTAAAACCGCCATATATCTTAAAAAATACATATATAAGAACAACATATATAAATATTACAAGCCAGTTACCTTTTCTATAAAATGGTTCAATAATCTCATGATTGTAATAACTGTACCAGGCAAAAGCAAATATTAATGCCATTATTATGGTTATGCCAAGACTTGCGGCATACATGGTTAATCTTCTTTGTTTTCTTTTCATAGCAAACCTTTCACACGATATGATTATATCATATCCAATGTAAGAATCTAATTATTTATATTTCTACTTTATCAAGACTTTGCTTGATATCCTCAAGAATATCTTCCACATTCTCTAAGCCTACAGAAAATCTTATCAAACCAGGATTAATTCCTGCTGCAACTAACTGTTCATCAGTCAACTGTCTGTGAGTAGCGCTTGCCGGATGCAATACACAGGTTCTAATATCTGCAACATGTACCTCGTTAGAAGCAAGTTTAAGCCCATTCATAAACTGAAGTGCTGCTTTCTTTCCACCCTTCATTACGATAGTAACTACGCCACATACACCATCCGGAAGATATTTCTTAGCCAATTCATAATACTTATCACCTTCTAGTGCTGCATAACTTACTGACTCAATCTTATCATTTTCCTTAAAGTACTTAGCAACCTTTAATCCGTTCTCACAATACTGTTTCATTCTTATTGGTAAAGTTTCAAGACCAAGATTTAATAAAAATGCTGAGTTTGCCGCAGGATAACATCCTAAGTCTCTCATAAGTTGCATTCTTGCTTTAACAATGTAAGCAGCAGCGCCAAAATCTCTGGTATAGACTACACCATGGTAAGACTCATCTGGCTCTGTAAATTCAGGAAACTTACCATTAGTCCAGTCAAATTTACCTGAATCAACAATTACACCACCAATCTGCAATGCATGTCCATCCATATACTTTGAAGTGGAATGAACTACAATATCTGCACCAAAATCAAATGGTTTACAAAGAATTGGTGTTGCAAATGTGTTATCAATAATTAAAGGTATATTATTAGCATGTGCAACTTTCGCAAGTTTCTCAATGTCAAGTACTGCCAATGCAGGATTAGCTAAGGTCTCACCAAATACTGCTTTAGTATTAGGCTTTATAGCCGCCATAAGTTCCTCTTCGCTTGCATCTGCATCCACAAAGATACATTCAACTCCAAATTTCTTCAAAGTCACTGCAAAAAGGTTAACAGTTCCCCCATAAATTGTTGAAGTACTTACAAAACTGTCTCCGCTCTTACAAAGATTCATTATAGAAATCATTGATGCTGCTTGACCTGCTGATGTACACATAGCACCAACACCACCCTCAAGGTCAGCAATTTTCTTTTCAACCACTTCAACAGTAGGGTTTGAAAATCTTGAATACATATGTGCCGTAGGCATATCAAATAATTCACCGATTCTTTCTGTAGAATCAAATACATAAGTTGTACTTTGCACTATAGGCATTACTCTTGGTTCACCATTTTTAGGTGTGTATCCTGAATGTAGACACTTTGTTTCGTCTCTCATTTTACTTTCTCCAATCTATAAATATTATGGTGTGATTACTTCTTTCCCACCCATATATGGTCTTAGCACTTCCGGAATTCTAACACTTCCGTCTTCATTAAGATTATTTTCAAGAAATGCGATAAGCATTCTAGGTGGTGCAACAACTGTATTATTAAGAGTATGTGCAAAATACTTACCATCTTCTCCGTTAACACGAATCTTAAGTCTTCTTGCCTGAGCATCTGAAAGGTTAGAACAGCTTCCCACCTCAAAATACTTCTTCTGTCTTGGTGACCACGCTTCTACGTCAACAGACTTAACCTTTAAGTCTGCAAGGTCTCCTGAGCAACACTCAAGTGTTCTTACCGGAATATCTAATGAGCGGAATAAATCAACTGTATTTTGCCACATCTTATCAAACCACATCATACTATCTTCAGGCTTACATACAACTATCATCTCCTGTTTTTCAAACTGATGAATTCTGTATACACCTCTCTCTTCAATACCATGTGCACCCTTCTCTTTTCTAAAGCAAGGTGAATAGCTTGTTAAAGTAATTGGAAGCTGGTCTTCCTTGATAATAGTATCAATAAACTTACCAATCATTGAATGCTCACTTGTACCGATAAGGTATAAATCTTCACCTTCTATCTTATACATCATCGCATCCATTTCTTCAAAGCTCATAACACCTGTAACAACATTACTTCTAATCATAAATGGAGGTACACAATAGGTAAATCCTCTGTCAATCATAAAATCTCTTGCATAAGAAATAACAGCTGAGTGAAGTCTTGCAATATCACCCATAAGGTAATAGAAACCGTTGCCTGCAACCTTTCTTGCACTGTCAAGGTCTAATCCGCTAAGTTTTTCCATAATCTCTGAATGATATGGTATCTCATATTCAGGAACATATGGCTCTCCATATCTTTCTCTTTCCACATTCTCTGAATCATCTTTACCAATAGGAACAGACTCATCAATTATATTAGGAATAGCCATCATTCTTTTCTTAACTTCTTCTAAAAGTTCATTTTCTCTTACTTCAAGTTCAGCTAAATGCTGTGAAAACTCAGCAACCTGCGCCTTAGTAGCTTCTGCCTCTTCTTTCCTACCCTGAGCCATCAATGCGCCAATCTGCTTACTAATCTGATTTCTCTTAGCTCTCAAATCATCTGCTTCTTGCTTAACTGCTCTGCTTTCCTTATCGAGTTCAATTACCTCGTCAACTAATGGTAACTTGTGCTCCTGAAATTTATTCTTAATGTTTTGTTTTACTAATTCACTGTTCTCTCTCACAAATTTTATATCAAGCACTTTTTTTGTCCTCCTAATTGCTTAATCTTTCAAACTCTAGTCATAAGTATTATATTATAACAAGTCATCTTAATATTATATACTCTCACACTCCATTTTGCAAGAAAAACAATAGTCCCAAAAACCATATACTGTCATTAGTTGACATGGTCTTTGGGACTATCTTTATAAGGTAAAGTGTTTATGAGAATTTCATATTCATGTTAAATACTATTTAACGATGTCATTATCATCAAATCTGTCTCCACACTGTGGGCAGAACTTAGGAGGATTTTCTTTATCTTCCGGTTCCCAACCACACTTATCGCATTTGTACACCTTAGCATCTGCTGGCTTTGGTGAACCACACTCAGGACAGAATTTGCCCTTGTTAAATGCGCCACATGTACAAGTCCAGCCGTAAGGATCTGCTGCAGGAGCTGCTGGTGCCGGTTTAGCTAAACCACACTCTAAACAGAACTTTCCTGTGTTCTTAGTACCACAACTGCAAGTCCACTCATCTTGAGCTGGAGCTGCTGGTGCCGGAGCTACTGCCTGCGCCTGTGGCTGCATCTGCTGTTGTTGCTGCTGTTGCATCATCTGTTGCTGCTGCATCTGCTGGTTCATCATCATATTAGCCTGCTGTGCCTGTGCAAAGCCTGCCATCATATTGCCACCTGCCTGAGATGCCATATTAAGACCTGCAAAGCCCATCATTGCACCACCTGTATTAGATGCGGCACTCTTCATAGCCTCTGCCTGTGCCTGTGCCATCATACCTAATGAAATATTAGGGTCAGACATTGCAGCGTAATCCTGCATCTTGTTGAATCTCTCTAAAGATGCAGCATCCATATCAATTGATTCAAATGTAAATGAAGATACCTGAAGACCTCTCTTGTTAAGCCACTCATCAGTAAGGAGTTCATTTAACTTCTCCTTAACTTCAGGACCTGATGCTGTAAGTTGCATAAGGTCATACTTCTTAACTGACATAGAAGCAACTGCTGGCTGTAAGTATCCTAAAAGCTCAGCCTTTAACATCTGGTCAATCTGTTCTGCTTCATAGCTTTCTGTAACATTACCACATATCTTAGTGTAGAATACTATTGGGTCAACAATCTGGTATGAGAAACGTCCTCTACATCTGATCTTTACTGTAAAGCTCTTGTTAGTCGCAATATCAGTCATCTGATACTGGAATGGAGTAGCTGTACCAAACTTTCTATCCAAGATTTCCTTAGTGTTGAAATAGTACACTCTCTGCTCCTTACCAAGTTCTCCACCCATGGTAAAACGCTTACCAAATGTCTTAAATGATTCTTTGATTCCTGTCCAAAGATTGCCACAGAAAATACTTGGTTCAGTTGAAGCATCATACTTATATTCACCTGCTTCTGAACAAATCTCTGTAACCTTACCGTTGTCAACGATAATCATACACTGACCTTCGTTAACTACAATTCTTGAACCATTGGAAATAATATTATCATGTCCCTTGTTGTTACCATTTCTGTCAACCTTCTGTCCTCTTACTACTAAAGTATTAACATCTATGGCGTCACAATGGAACATCTCCAACCACTGATCCGCTAATGTTCCACTTGCAGCATCAGCTAATGCTCTAATTAATCCCATAATGTTCTCCTTTCATATTACATAATATTCATAATCACGTTATGTTTATTTTATTACTTTAATGCAGGTAATGTCAACGAACTTTGTCAAATAAATGAATTTTTAATCCTTCTCTAATTTGTAACAAAAAAATTATTTTTTTTAAAATTAAGTGTTGACATATTCTAAACAATGTAGTATGATAACAAATGTGTCACGGAGCAGGAACGAAAAACTTCATGACGACAACTTAATAATCACCACGCGCGAGTGGCTCAGTGGTGGAGTATCGCCTTGCCAAGGCGAGGGTCGCGGGTTCGAATCCCGTCTCGCGCTTATTTAAACCGACAATGTTTTTTGTCGGTTTTATTTTTGCTTCCGGTCATCTTCTCTTTTATTTTCTCTTTTATCTTCTCTTTTACCTTCTCTTTTATCTTCTCTTTTACCTTCTCTTTTACCTTCTCTTTTACCTTCTCTTTTACCTTCTCTTTTATCTTCTCTTTTATCTTCTCTTTTATCTGTAATTTATGCAACATTTACTATTTCATTTAACAGACTACTACCTTTTCTTCTTGTCCATTGCACCCAAATAATTCACAACTTTGGGCACAATGCCCACTCTTTTCCGTATAGTGCCCATTTTGCCAGCATGTGCATTTGTATAATTTGAACAAATCATAAAAAATGGGCACTATGGATATAAAGTCCTCCACAGTGTCCATTATTGCCCGGATTTTTGGGCACAATTCTTAAAACTTTCACAATTCTAAAACTTTTCACAATTCAAAGAATCCCCACAATTCCAAGAATCCCCACACCCCTAAGAATCCCCACAAACCTAAGAATCCTCACAAACCTAAGAATCCCCACAAACCTAAGAATCCCCACACACCCAAGAATCCCCACACCCCTAAGAATCCTCACAATTCAAAGAATCCCCACACATGCCATCCCGCACTACGAGCCGTCAAGCAACAAAGTGCGCCAGTTCCCAGGATATTTACTATCTTAACAATATTCTCAAATCCTCTTCCTTAATCTTATTTCTAACATACTCATTTTCCATTATAGGAATAGTAATATAACTCATCATCTTTTCATAGACTGTTTTAACCTTTTCTTTTGCATCATAGTTTTTTTCCTTCGCTCCATATACTAAGGACATATTAGTTGTGTAGGATGCAAGCTGAATTATTACATACTCTACTGCCATCTTAATCTCTTCGTAATTACTAAGTGCTGACATTTTCTCATGTACAGCATCCATGGCTGCTGTAGCATTTTTATAATATTTATCCGGGTTTACATATTTTGAAGCAGATGTATCAAAGCACCTGTAGTTATACAAAACTTCTTTGACATTTCCAACTCTTTTAGCTATTGCAAACATATACATAAGATATTCACAGTCTTCAAGTATAACATTCTCCCTAAAGACAATTCCACTATCTACAATGAGTTCTCTTTTAAATAAATGAGACCACAGATATCCTCCTGATACAATAAGTTCACTCCTTTTATACCCGTCGAGATCACCAGTAAGTTCGTCGCTGGCATGAACTATTGATGAATTCTTTTCTTCATTATAGTATCCGCAGTCAACGATGTCATAGTTTCCCATTTTTGCTTTATTATAAAGTTTTTCATACATATCTGTTGCCACAATATCATCGCTGTCCACAAATCCTATGTACTCTCCTGATGCGTACATAAGACCCACATTTCTTGCTCCACCGGCGCCTTTATTTTCTGTTGAGTTAATTGCCATAACCTTGTCAGAGAACTGGGCCTCACATCTTGTAATAACATCCCAGGTTCCATCTGTGGAAGCATCATTTACAATTATTATTTCAATATCTGATAAAGACTGGTGAACCAGATTTCCAAGACACTGAGCCAATGTTTTTTCACAATTATAAGCCGGAACAATCACCGAAACCTTTGCCATACTCTTCTCCTTTTCTGAGTAATCTACCACGAATAGGCGACACAAATATCAAATTTGCGTCTACCATCAGAGTTATTTTACATCTGTTTCCTTACCACCGCATATTCATCATCAAGTACATAATATGGACAGGCAAAATCTGCCCCTGCCATAAATCTGTACATTTCATCCTCGTCTAAGTTAACTTCACAGGCATAGTATTCGCCCTCTTCATCATAATAGTAATTTGAACAACTGTCACAACTGCTTTTCATTATATTCTCACTTTCTCCTTATCTGAGCAATCTACCACGAAACGACGACACAAATGTAGATTTGCAATCTGCCACGAAACGACGACACAAATGTGGATTTGCAATCTGCCATTAGAGTATTTGTTTCAAAAAATGCTCCCGTGGCTTAGCAAAACAAAATCTGCCAAGTAACAGGGAGCATAATTATTAAGATTCATCTGGCACTAATAACTTCTATACTGTGTTATTCAAAAACAAAGTAACTACATATTCATGATTTTTGACCTGCTTTTGAGCCAATTTTTCATTTGCTTCATAGGATACTATAATCCATTCATCCTCAGCAGTAGCCTCCATATCGGCAATTGCCATTCCAATATCCCTCATTTTTGCCTCGTAGAGTTGTTTTTCCAAGAAATCTTTATCATCTCTGCAAAAAACATGTATACGATTGCTGTATACAACTAATCGCCAAGGCTGATTATTAAATGTGGAATTGGATTTTCTTGCAGCCTCCACAATATTAACAACACTTTTATCAACTTCCTCTTTAAACACTGACATCTTAGACATTGCAAGTCTGCTAAGAAGGTATGGAACTCTATCCGCAAACTTCTTTTTTTCATCCTTACGATACTCAATAATCGTTATATAATCATACTCCATCTTACCAAGGATGCGCATAATATCTTTGTCCGGATTACGAAGCCTTGTATTCATTCCTTTTGTATTCAGGTAGTTTTCCAAAAGTCTTGATATATACCCATTATTTACAATATTCATCTTATCTGTAGGGGATGCAACAACCACATAACTGTATGCGCCTGCTACACCCTCTACATGTTTCATCGTATATTGACATTCTTCAGTAATTCCTGATAAATGACTATAATACTTTTCAATTAAATCCATTCTTCACTCCACCTATTTATTATTTAAAGTATTCAACACCTGATTCAAATATAAGCTGGTTCTGGTCTCCTGTAATATTTAATGCAACTCCCTTACCACGTCTTTCTGAGTGAGCCATCTTTCCAAGAACTCTACCGTCAAGACTTGTAATACCTTCAATTGCGTTATATGAACCATTAGGGTTAAAGTCTTCATTCATTGTAGCATTTCCATCAGCATCAACATACTGAGTAGCTACCTGACCATTTTCCCAAAGTTTCTTAAGCCATTCTTCATTAGCAACAAATCTACCTTCACCATGTGATGCAGGAATTGAGTACACGCCACCAAGTTCAGCCTTTCTAAGCCATGGAGACTTATTGCTTACAACCTTAGTATATACAGATTTTGAAATATGGCGTCCTAAATTATTGGTAATTAATGTAGGTGAGTCCTC
This sequence comes from Lachnospiraceae bacterium, assembly GCA_017396145.1. Classification (GTDB taxonomy): domain Bacteria; phylum Bacillota; class Clostridia; order Lachnospirales; family Lachnospiraceae; genus RUG11200. Next base: position 14,228 of record JAFQMS010000047.1, on the reverse strand, counting down.
CTTCTGTGGAGTAATCTTTCCATAAGGAACAAGTCCTAACTTAATAAGTGCCTGGAAACCATTACATATACCAAGAGCAAGTCCGTCTCTTTCGTTAAGAAGTTTGTCTACAGCCTCTTTAATGTATTCATTTCTAAATGCTGTTGCAATGAATTTACCTGAACCGTCAGGCTCATCACCTGCACTAAATCCGCCTGGGAACATAAGAATCTGTGCCTGATTCAATTCCTTGGTAAATAATTCAACAGACTCTCTGATGTTGTTCTCATCAAGGTTAGCAAATACCTTCACAGATACTTCTGCACCTGCATTTTCAAATGCCTTAGCTGTATCATATTCACAGTTAGTACCTGGAAATACTGGTATAAATACCTTTGGTTTAGCAATCTTATTCTTGCATACAATAATATTCTTAGCGTCATAAAGTTTAGTTTCAACAAGATGCTCATCAATACCTGATTTAGTTGGGAATACCTTTTCTAAAGTATTATTCCAAGCCTTAAGAGCCTCTTTAACCGATACGCTCTCTCCTGCAAATGTAAATGCGCCATCATCAGTAACTTCACCGATAACACTGATTGAAAGTCCGTAGCTTTCCATTGTCTCTACAAGGCTTTCTGCATCCTCTAAGCTAACTTCCGCAACAATTGAACCATATTCAGGTAAGTTAAGCATATCTGCTTCAAGACTGTCCGCAAGTTTAACACCTAACTTGTTACCAAATGCCATCTTACTTACTGCTTCGATGATACCACCAAAGCCTATTGCGTAAGTTGCCTTAAATGTTTTATCATTAACAAGTTTAGTAATTACACTATATAATTTCTTAAGATAGTCAAAGTCTGGTAAATCATAATCATCCTTAACTAAATCCATCTTAACAATTACATCTCCTGCCATCTTAAACTCAGGAGTAACAACATCATCAATCTTAGCCACATCAACAGCAAATGAAACTAATGTTGGCGGAACGCTTATATCATTAAATGTTCCTGACATACTGTCCTTACCACCAATAGATGGAAGTTCTAACTGCATCTGAGCTTCATAAGCACCTAGTAATGCTAAAAGTGGTTCACCCCAGTTCTTAGGGTCAGTTCCAAGTCTTCTAAAGTATTCCTGGAATGTAAATCTAATCTTAGAATAATCTCCACCGCTGGCAACAATCTTAGCCACAGAAGAAATTACTGCATACATTGAACCATGGTATGGACTCCATTTTGAAAGGAATGGGTCAAATCCATAACTCATCATTGTAACTGTATCACATGCACCCTCTAAAACAGGAAGTTTTGCAATCATTGTCTGAGTCTGTGTAAGCTGATACTTACCGCCATATGGCATAAGAACGCTTCCTGCACCTATAGAACTGTAAAACATCTCCACAAGGCCTCTCTGTGAACACACATTAAGGTCACTTAATGTATTAAGCCAAAGTTTTCTTACGCTTGTTTCGTTAGCATATGCATCACCGTGAGCTAACTCATCTCTCTTAACAAAGTAATTGTCATTCTTATCTGGAGAAGCCACAACAGCTGTTGCCTCCTGATGAGCACCATTAGTATCTAAGAATGCTCTGCTAATATCTACTATATTCTTTCCTCTCCAATTAAGAACAAGTCTTGGTTCCTTAGTAACCTCTGCAACAACCACTGCCTCAAGGTTCTCTTCCTTAGCAAAGTTAAGCATTGCATCTACATTTTCAGGAGCTACAACAATTGCCATTCTCTCCTGTGATTCAGAAATTGCAAGCTCTGTACCATCAAGACCTGCATATTTCTTAGGAACTTTATCAAGGGAAACTTTAAGTCCCGGTGCAAGTTCACCAATAGCAACTGATACACCGCCGGCACCAAAGTCATTACATTTCTTAATAATACTTGATACTTCAGCTCTTCTGAAAAGTCTTTGAATCTTTCTCTCTGTAGGTGCATTACCCTTCTGAACTTCAGCACCACAAGTTTCAATTGAACTTTCTGTGTGTGCTTTAGATGAACCTGTAGCACCACCACAGCCGTCACGACCTGTTCTACCACCAAGAAGAATAATGATATCTCCCGGGTCAGAGTTTTCTCTAATTACGTTCTTTCTTGGAGCAGCACCCATAACAGCACCAATCTCCATTCTCTTAGCCACATAATCAGGATGATAGATTTCACTTACAAGACCTGTTGCAAGACCAATCTGGTTACCATATGAACTGTAACCTTGAGCTGCACCTGTTACAATCTTTCTCTGAGCAAGCTTACCAGCCATTGTATCCTTAATGGCAACAGTAGGGTCTGCTGCACCAGTAACACGCATTGCCTGGTATACATAACCTCTTCCTGACAATGGGTCACGGATTGCACCACCAAGACATGTAGCCGCACCACCAAAAGGTTCAATCTCTGTTGGGTGGTTATGTGTCTCATTTTTGAAGAACACAAGCCACTCTTCAGTCTTACCATCTATTTCTACAGGAACAACAATTGAACATGCATTGATTTCATCAGAAACCTCCATATCTTCAAGTTTTCCATCTGCTCTAAGTTTCTTCATTGCCATAAGAGCTATATCCATAAGGGAAATGTATTTGTCATCTCTTCCCTTATAAAGAATCTCTCTGTCAGCCTTATATCTGTTAAATGAAGCCTCAATAGGCTCTTTGTAATATCCGTCTTCAAACTTAACATCTGTAAGTTCAGTTAAGAAAGTTGTATGACGACAGTGGTCAGACCAATAAGTGTCTAATACTCTTATCTCAGTCATTGAAGGATTTCTCTTCTCTTCCTCGGCAAAATACTTTCTGATGTGAAGGAAATCTTTAAATGTCATAGCAAGGTTTAAAGACTCATATAACTTCTTAAATTCATCCTCTGGCATATCTGTAAATCCGTCAAATACGATTACATCTGCAGGCTCTTCAAACTCAGTAACTAAAGTATCAAGAATTGTCTCATCTGTCTGTCTTGAATCAACAGGGTTGATACAATAACTTACAACTCTTTCATATTCCTCCTCACTAAGTCCACCCTCTAACACATAAGTTGTAGCGGATTTGATGATAGGGTCTTCCTTCTCGTTAAGAAGTTTAACGCACTGAACTGCAGAGTCTGCTCTCTGGTCAAACTGTCCTTTAAGGTATTCAACTGAAAACACCTTATCTCCTTCATTAGTATCAAACTTAGTCTCAAATAGGATATCAATAGGTGGTTCACTAAATACAGTTACTAACGCCTTTTTGTATGTATCCTCATCTATATTCTCAATATCATATCTCACTAAAACTCTTACACCTGTAAGACTCTTAATTCCAAGATAGCTTCTGATTTCCTCTTTAAGTTCCTTTGCTCTTACCGCAAACTCAGGCTTCTTTTCAACGTAAATTCTCTTAACGCTCATTTGTTACCTCCATGGTTTAATATATTCTATTGAAAACAGGTCTACTTATTCTTAAGTAAACCTGTTTATTTACAATTAGTAAAATATGCGCAACTTACTGCTCAGTTTCTTCAATCTCTGACTTATCAACTAATAAACCAAACGCTTTCTCGTACTCATCTGCAATAATTGCAAAATCACCAAGTTCAACGTCGTCCCATACCTTCTCATTAATCTCAACTTTATATTCTTTTTCTTTCAGTTCATCCATAGCATCAGCATACTTTTCTGCCTTTTTTTGTTCAATTGCAACCTCAATTGCTTCTTCATATGCATCTTTTGAATCATCATCTGTAAGTTTAATAATATAGTAAGCTGAATTAAACTCAAGAATCTCTGTAAACTCACCAACCTTAAGTTTAGCTGCTTCAACGCAAAATTGTGCTTTGTTTTCAAGTTCTTCTACTGTGAAATCTCTAGTATTAAACTTTGCACCCTCAGCAACAACTGCTGCATCCTTCATAGACTTTCCTGACTTAACAAGATCATATGCTGACTGCATCTGCTTCTTAGCTTCTTCTTTTTTCTTGTCATCAAAGTTAGTAGTCTCGCCCTTATCATCAGTAGTAAACAAATCTAACTTAATATACTCAGTCTTGTACTGTCTGTATACCTTATCATAATCAACATCTTTTTCTACTTCTTCTCTCTTAACTTCCTGAGTCTTAGTATTATCATAAGTATACTTAGAAACTATATTAACCTTCTTCTGATACTCTACGAACATCTCCTCAGTAAAACCATTCTTTTCAATAGTATCTTCTGACATTGCATCTATAAGTTTCTTTGCATTTTCTTTAATTGTCTTAAGTTCCTCATCAGAAACTTCATACTTGCCAGTCTTCATGGCTTCATTGTAAGTAACCTCATCTGCAATAATATTCTGAATAATACTATCCTTTATTGCATCAGCTTGAGTTTTATCACTGTCTTCTGAAACTACCGACTCCCAGTCATATTCCATTCCATACATCTGGTACTGAAGCATTACATTCTCGTATATAGCCTCTGTTAAATATATATAGCATCTTGCCTGTTCAAATGTAATCTCAGTATCTCCAACAGTAACAGCTGTTACATCCTGGTCTTTACTTGGGCTTGGTGCACTACCACATCCTGTCATTGAAAATGCTAAACATCCTGCTAAAAGTCCAGCACATATTCTCTTAGAAAATCTCACGATTAATCCTCCATCCATTATTAAAATATAAAAATCATAAAATAATTATCATCCATGCGTCTAAGTATTATGCTTAAACCACAGTCACAAAACATTATACATCTACTGTCCACATAAATCAAGAATTATTCTTTCCAACCCCGATATAGCTCCAAACCTGCTCATTAGTTCTAACATCTACCGTTTCAGATAATTCTTTGGCTTTTTTATCTGCATAAGCATTTTTCTTTTCCTTTATCATATTTTGAATATACTCTTCATAATCCAAATCCTTAGTATCTTCTAATCTTCTTATGACATAAGTATTGAGGGCTTCTTTAATAATTGGACTCACTTCACCTTTTGCAAGTTTTGAAGCATTCTCTTCAAAAACGCCAGATGCACTGTTAGTTCCTTTGTATATACTACTTGTGTAGTACGATACGTTTTCATATTTATTTGCCGCATCTTCCATTGTCATCCCATTAATAACATCTTGCCTTGCTTTATCCAATTCTTCCTGGAGTTTTTCAATGGTTGCGTTATCTTTTGTCTGCTTATTACCGTCTTTATCAACATAAGTATTTTGAACAATTAAAAACTCTGTATTAATCTTACCTTCAAACTCTTCTTTAGGATTATTATTCTTTAAATCTTCCTCGTCAATCTCTAACTCTTCACCCAATAGTTCAAGATACATTGCAGATAGTTCCCAGTTTGATATCATTTTTTTATAGCCCTCCTTGGAAAGACCATACTTTTCAATATCTTCCTTGGATACACTACCCCATATCTTCTCTGTCTTTTTATCAATCTCTTCACTATTTAATTCTATTTTTTCTTCTCTTCCCTTATCTGCTAAAAACTTATTGTATGCTATCTGACCTATTACATCATCCGTATATATCTGCCCCATAGTTGAACCACCCTCAATTTTCTGTTCCCAGTATGGTTCCTTAATCTCTTCTTCATAGGTTTGCGAATACACCTTCATAGAATCTTCAATCAAGAAAACATACCATACCGCCTCATCTACGTATACCGGTTCATCTCCTACCAATAAGGCTACTACTTTTTCGTATTCTTCTTTTTTAGATGCATCAAAAGGTTTTTTCAGTTCTTCCATAAGAAGTTCATCCTTATCTTTGGATGCTTCATCTTCATTATTATTCTCGCTACACCCAGTAAGCATAACCATACTTACAAGACATATAAACAATAATTTTCTATACATTCTTTTCAAAATATTCTCCATTCTTACATTCCAAACTTCAGATTATTAGCCATAATGACTTCAAAGTTTTCTTTAGGCATAGGCTTTGCAAATAGATACCCTTGAGCCATGTCACAGGCAATCTCTTTAAGGAATCTAACCTGATCTAGAGTTTCAACACCCTCTGACAAAACTTTCATATCAAGTTGCTTTGCCATATTTACAATACTTGATACTATAATCTGTTCTTCTTTTTGCAGTTCTCCTCTGCTAAAGAATTCTTTATCTAGTTTTAAAACATCACTAGTCATTTCTTTCAGAAGATTAAGCGATGAATATCCTGCTCCAAAATCATCTATAGATACTTTGAATCCAAGTTCTCTAAACTGCCTCATAGTTGATATTGCAACATTAGTATTATCAAGGAACATACTTTCTGTAAGTTCCAACTCAATAATATCATAAGAAATGTTATACTTATCAACCAATGCCATAAACCTTCCAACGAACTGTTCGTCGTAGAGATGAATTCTTGAAACATTAACAGATATAGGCACCACTTTTATTCCTTTATCCTGCCACTCTCTTAGACTTTTACATACTTCTTCGTAAACAAAGAAATCCAAGTTAACAACAAAGCCATTCTTTTCAAATAGCGGAATAAACTTATCCGGTGGCATAACTTTACCATCTGACTTTACCCAACGAACCAAAGCCTCTGCACCAACCATATTTCCAGATTCCAAATCAACCTTTGGTTGAAAATATACTTTAAATTCATTATGGGCTAAGGCTTTTTCCATATTGGATATGATTTCAAACTCCATCCTAATCTTTTCATTCATTGCCTTATTAAAGAAAACGCAACTATTGTCATTAACTTCTTTAGCATATTTTCTGGCCGCATTGGCATTATCAATAGTAGTCATAATGTCAGGACTTTCTCTATCAATAGCACTAGCACCACTAGAAATAGTCAAATTAATATTGACATACTTTTTCTTAATTTGTGAAGTGAACTTCGCAGACATCATTTCAATATAATCTACTATAGTTTCCTCATCAACATATTCAAATAAAGCAAGATAATCGTCTGAATAAACCCTGCAACAGCAAAGATTCATAACAGCTTCCTTTGAAATAAACTCTGCGAAAGCCCTTAAAAGTTCATCTCCTGCGTCATATCCAATAGTATCATTAATATACTTAAATCTATCAAAATCTGTATTAACTATCACATAATTCTTATCTGGATTATTCTCTAAGACTTCTCTAACCTGCTTTTTAAACCTATGAAGTGTGGATAACCCTGTTAATGAATCATAGTTTTTAATATGATTTAATCTCTCTTCCATCCTTTGTGAAGCACGCATTTTCAAAAGATAAGATGAAACCACCTTTGATATAGTAGCAAGGGAATCTCTCTCAGATTTTGTCCACTTTCTAGTCTTACTAGTATCTGAAACAGACACGCACCCCATAATCTTATCATTTTCATATATAGCACTTTGCATAAATGCCTTAATGTAATTATTCTCTAATACCTCTGAAAACACATAAGTTCCTGCAAGTTTTGAAGTATCACCTGCGCAGAAAAGTTGGGAAGCTTCAAATCTTTTTATATAACTTTCGTATACTCCTTCATCCATATCAATACACTCTTTGTCCCTTTTACGAACCCCTTCCTGATTCCATTGATATGTGCTCATTATGGTATTACTATTAAAATCACATTCATATATAGTTATATAACTTACATCTAATTGTTTGCCTACTCTATCAAGAATTAGTTTTATAGCACTGTTAACATCTTTAGTTCTGCTCATTATATCAAATGCAAAAGCAGTAATCTCTCTATCATATCCATCCATATGTCTTCTGCTATTATTTGCTATAGAGTAGTTATTATAATACTTATCTCCGGAAATATCTTTGTCATAATTATCTTCTGTTTTATCATAATAGACTATTCTATTTCCACCTGCAATCTTAGCCTGATGTAGTGCCCAGTCAGTGTTTCTAAAAAGTTTTTCATAATCCTTACCATCTGTTGGGTATAACGTCACACCAATACTACAGGTTATTTCATCATGATTATTATCACCAATATATGTATTCTTTACTATCTGACTAATCTGGGTTAGTTTATTATCTAATTTTGTACTGTCATAAGCATTCTTTATAAATACTAAGAATTCGTCTCCTCCAATACGTCCAACAACATCCTTAGTATCTAAAACCCTTTTTAGATTATCTGCAATATTAATCAACACTGCATCTCCAAAAAGAGAACCAAGATTGTTATTAATCCTACCAAAATCATCTATATCGATAATCAGAATTGCATGCATACCCATCCTTCCCTCTGCCATAAGATATGAATTAATATATCTTTTAACAAAAGAAGCATTGTACACTTTAGTTAGTCCATCTTGCTTTGCCTTTTCAAGATGTTTTTCTTCTTCTTTTTTTTGTTTATCTATATTATTAATACACCCAACGATATTAACAGGGTAATCATCTTCATTTCTAACAACTAAAGCATATACCTGACACCAAATAACATTACCATCTATGCTCACATATCTAAAATCTATCTCGTTTATTCCATGTTGTTCAGTTATAGACAACAGTTTTCCTTTATCAGCAAAATATACTTTCTTTGTATTAATTAGTCTATTACGAAATCCTTTAATCTTTTGTCCTGCCAGTTTTATGTCCTCACTGGAATTCTTAAAAGAAATGGTATCTTCTATAACATTGTATTCAAAGAAAATATTAGAATTCATGTTAAGAATCTGTTTATACTGTTCCCTTTCCTTTGTCATCTGAGACTGTACCTGCTTGTACTCTCCAATATCAAAAAAGGAAATTATCATATCTCCTTTATTATCCTCACCTCTTTGAAACTGTACCTTGATTCTTACCCACTTTTCGTTACCTGATTTGTCTTTAATTCTGCATTCCGTTCTACAATCAGCATCACTTGCTATACCGTTTTCTATAGCAGTTCTTACCGCCAATTCATCATTTGCAGAAAACAACTCATATAATGAAGGAGAATATATAGTTTCAAATTCTTCTTCATTGCACAACAAAAAGTCAAGCATATCCTTATTAGCACAGATAATTCTATCATTCTGCTCATGCTTGACATATAAAGTTGCTATTGGCATCTGCATTATCATATTGTACAGGCTTTTACTGATGTCATTATGCTTATTCTTACCCATATTGAATATAAAACTGTGTTCTGCCATACCTTATCCGTTCCATTAAAAAAGATAATAACATTATATCACAATTTGGCAAATGACTCAATAAACACATCACTCTTTTTACGAATATTTTCTTCAAAACAGGCGCTTGTAGGCTCTTTTACTCCTACAGTAAAAAAACCAGCGTTAGATGCAGTACTAATTCCTTCAAAAACATCCTCAAATACCACCGTTTCTTCAGGATTAGCCCCCATAATATGGGCTGCTCTAAGATATATATCTGGAAATGACTTGCTTTTTCCAACATCATCTACAGTAACAAACTCATCAAATAAGTCATATATACCATTGTTTTTTAATGCCGGCACAAACATTTCCCTAAAAGAAGCTGTTGCAACTACCATTTTAACCCCCATTTTTTTCAGTTTCTCCAAATACTGTTTAACTCCTAGTTTAAGTCTTACCTCTTCTTCGTATTTTACAATAGCCATATTAGTCCACTCATCCATAAGTTCTTCAACAGTATCGCTAAACCCAAATCTATCTATTGTATACTGAGCAGCCGCTCTAAATCCAATAGTAGAGATTGCTTCAAGATAATCATCTGGAACTTCATATCCTCTTATACCCAAAAACTGTCTGTCCACTTCTTCCCAAAGCCACATAGAATCAAGGCAAGTGCCATCTAAATCAAAGATAGCATATTTAAAATTATAATCAAAAAAATCTTTCTTAGTCATAAATCTTTTCCCCATCTTTAAGTTTTTTTGCCACAACAACAAATCTCCCATCCTCTGTATGATAACTACAAGTAGACAATGTCAAAAGACTATCACCATACTCTACATCAACCCCTGTATCATAAAAACTCATTTCTCTAATATTGGCCATATAATCTTCAAATTCTGCTTTACCATCAAAGAAATCATGTCTGTAATACCTAAATCCTTCTTCATTCACATACAAGACTCTTGCATAAAATGCTGCAACTACTATATAGTCAGCCTTTTCCTGTGCTGTATCAAAATGTATTATCTTATGTTCATCATAATAAGACTTATATCTATACTTCTTTAAAGATCCAAACCTTGTCTGGTTCTTCATATTATGTCCATGAATAATTATGTTACAAGAATCAGGGTAAAACACACTGTTCTTGGATATAAAAAGTATACCCGGCTGATAGTATTTACCCTCTAGATTTCTTGAAAGGTAATAATCTTGTTCCCAAGGCGTATACATAACAGGATCATTAATCTTTGTGCCATCAATCTTAAGCCATCCATAAAAATGTTCATAATTATCATAAAATTCCCTGTATTCATCAAGAACATCAATAGAAAACTTATCTGGTTCTTTAGTGTAGCACTCTTTATTAGTTATTTCATAATTCTCTCTACGTCGCTGTCTTTCTTCATCACTAATGTGATTTAACTCTTCTAATGTAGGTGGTTTCTTATACTCACTAAATAGTTTGTCATCTAGCAGATAGTATTTCACTTCATTAGTTCCAACATAATAAACAAAAGAAACAACAATAATAAAAAAGGAAACTATAGTCATGGTAATCACTTTAAGTAATCTCATGTTATAATCTCCTTTCTTTGATTCTTTGCATCATTTATCCTAAACAATGCTTATTCATCACTCGACTAGTCGAACTTTAAATGCTCTTTAATCTCATTATAATAATCATTTTCAATGAGTAACTGATTCATTGCAATCTTAAGATTAACGCTATCCTTAATCTCCTTAATCTTATCACTTGAAACATCTATCTCATTACCATCTAAGTCTGTAACCTTCTTGTTAGAAGCATTGTACATAAACTCATCTGTTATGAAACTTCTGTTATTCATCATTATTACAAGTCCTTCTGAATCCGAAAGAATATCTTTTCCCGGTAAAAGTCTTGAATCATAAGTAAAACCAAAAAGATTTGATAAAGTTGGTATTATATCAATACTTGAACATGGTTTATCAATTGTGACAGGTTCCATAGCACTATTATAAAGAATCAAATTATTCCTATATAGTTCGAAGTTTTCTTCAACATCATGTCCTAAAAATTCACTTATCTCCTCATTAGTAAGACCGTATGGATAATGGTCTGAACTTAAGCAAATAACTGTCTTATCAAGTACACCCTTTTCCTCAAGTTGTCTCATAAGTTCTTCTAAAGCCCTGTCTAACTCTATATTACATGCAATATATGCTTTACAGTTTTCTGAATATGGTAAATCCTTAACCAAATCTTTATTCTTATTTGCCATACTATTACCAGAGAATGTATATAACATATGTCCACTTATCGTCATATAGTATGCGTGGAACTGGTTTTGGGAAATGTATTCTCCACCAGTATATGTCATCATCTCTAAGTCTGACTGTGGCCACTGGCCCGGATGATCCATATGGAATAAAAGTCCCTGCTCCTCGGCTACAGAATCCTTAATAGAACCAGCATTAGCAGCCTTAAACTTATATCCAAGGTTAGGAAGCGTAATATATCTGTCATAGTAAGACAAACTGTTGTTGTGATAAGCTATAGGATTAACGCCAATTCTCTTAAACTGATTACCCATAGAAAACGGCATATAATTCTCTTTAATCTGATAGAAAGTATATACACCTCTTGGTCTGTTAGGATTAGTTAAAAGTCCTGAACAGTTCATAAACTCACCACCACAAGTGCTTTCACCGGTGTGTGGCACATAGTAATTATTGAATATAAAACCACCATGAGTTAACTTATATAATGTAGGTGTTAATTCCTTATCAACGGCATATGGTGAAAATGCTTCGCCTGTCAGATAAATAAGGTTATAACCCTCAAACATTCCTGTGTATTCATTCTTTCTTGTTGGCATTAATGAAGCAAAGTATTGATTTAGTTTCTTAATAGTCTTATCATCCTCATTCTCTGCCAATTTTACAAAATCAATATCCATCATGTTAGGTGATGTATCAACAGTTGGCTCATCTCCATCCCCTTCACCATCTGTATTATCTTGTGGCGCCATTGTCATAATAGGTGCAGGTGTTCCAATAACAAGGTCATCTACATCTATTTCATTAGAATCTCCACCAAATATCTTAGCTGCGTTAAGTCTTAATGTGGTAAATACACCATAATTCTCAACCGCACTGGCAGTATCATACATATCATGATAATTGTCATATATGTTGTTAGCTTCCTTGTCACTCATATTAATGGCAAGCACTGATATTACCGCAAACATAAGTCCAAATACACCATAAGAAAATGAAAGCATCACGGACTTTCGTGACATTACCATCCCAAGTTTTAGCAGTATACCATAAATAACAAGTGGCATAGCAAACATAATAATTATTGGAATACACTTACCAATAGTTATGAAAATCTCTTTCCAGTACACAACTACCTGTAGGTTTCCAGCACCCATATCTGTGAACAATAATGGTACTTTAAAAATATACATAAATATTATCTCTGCCAGATACACTAGTTCGGCTATGCCTAAAATAACCCACATTATCACCTTGTTAGCAAGGCGTCCAAATACACTGGTTAAGATAAGCACAACAAATGCTACCGGTAAAGCAAAAAGTATCGGATAACCTATGAACTCTCCCACTGTCTTAAATATAAACATATGGAATAAGAATTCAAAGTAGATAAATGTTAACACTGTAAATAAAACATGAGCAACACAGTTACCTATTGGTCCAAAACTCTCTAAATCTTCATATCTTCCTTTATTCAATTTCTTACCAGCCCCTTTTTTGGCCCTACTCCCTCTTCTACTTCCATAGACATATTCATCTTTAATTAGTCTGTCTTCTTTAGAACTTTGAAAGGTGAATCCTGCATTAATTCTTCTTGAATTACCTTCAATATTCAATCTGCTAAATCTGTCTTTACTCACTTTACTGAATCCTCCTAATTGGCAACCTTTTCAAATCACCTGAAAAGAGTGGATACTAATGCATCTCAACACTCAAAACTAATTATATCACATAATATCTCAAGTGCAAGACAGTTTTATTTAAACATATTAATAAGGCGTCCTGCATGCAGGACGCCCATTATTACACACTATATTAACTTCAAGTATTATTATTTTTTAATTAAGTGACTTAATTAAGCTACTCTTCTTTTTCTAATTACAACTGCACCAGCACCTGCAACTAATGCAATCATAGTTACAACTGCGATTGGAGCGTTGTCTCCAGTTTCTGGCTGCTCATCTTTGTCATCTGGAGTACCATCATCTGGAGTTTCACCATCTGGAGTTTCATCATCTGGAGTTTCATCATCTGGAGTCTCAACTACTGACTCTAAACCTTCTCCGTCATAATCTGCTGGAGCTTCTGTAGCAACTGTAGCTGCATACTTGCCAGTTTCCTCGTCTAAAGCGAGTGTAATCCAGTATTCTCCGTCAGTGATTTCAAGGTCAGCTGCCTGAAGTTTTTCAGCTCCTTGTGCTGCTTCTTCATCAGATACGAAGTTGTTGATGATTAACATGTAGTATCCATCAGCAAAAGTTCCACCAAATGCATACCAACCATTCTCTGAGTTAACTTCTGGAAGAAGTTCAACACCTGGCCAAGCGCCTGTTAATTCACCTGAACCACCTGCCCATCCAAATTCCTCACCAGTTCCGAAAAGGTAAGCACCAAGTTTATTCCATCCTTCAGCATCTGGCATCTGAACGTGTACTTTTAATTTAGCGTCATCCCAAGCTGTTGGAGTCTTATCTTCTTCAACAGTGCTGTCATCTTTGTCTTCCTCTTCTTCCTCTTTATCTTCTGGATCAAGAACTTCGATCTCAGCCTTTTCTTCCTCATTCCATCCTTCAGGAGCTTCTTTTGTGTACTCTGCTGAATACTGAGTATCTCCCTCAGCAAGTGTTAAATCAAACCAATAAGTTCCTGCTGATAAATCAGTGATATCCTTGGTCTGCTCATTATTAGAACTATTGAAGATTACACTAGTAAGACCAGTAATCCTAATTGTTGCCTTATAGTATCCTTCGTTGTTCTCACATGCTGTCATAGCCTGACCTGGCCATGCTTCAAATAAGTTACCAGCACTTGTCCAAGCCCAAAGTCCCATATCTGTCCAAGTCTCTGGAGCCTTAACATAAACTGTAAGTTCTCCTGCTGCCTGTGCATCTGCTTCAGCCTTTGCCTGATCATCAGCAGCCTTAAGTTCATCATATCTTGCTCT
>JAFQMS010000046.1 GCA_017396145.1 Lachnospiraceae bacterium | reverse complement strand
CCCTACTTGAAGTACAGTATCACTATTGTCATATCCTGTCATTTCACCAAGTTTTATATCCCATCCAGAGAGTTTTTCCTGAGTATAAGATACATTTTCAATAGTACTTTCACCTTTATTAGTTATTACAATCTCTGCCCTAATTCTATCACCTGACTTATATTCAGTCTTGTCTGTTGTAACCCTAATCTCTACCCCATTACTATCCTTGACTGTTTCTGCCTTTGCATTATCTGTTAATCCCAGTATGCACAGCATCATTACAAGGCTTATAACCGCTGTTCTTAATACTACCTTCATCTTACTTGTTCCCTTAACTTCCTTTTCCATAATGTTTTCCTTTCTTAATTACTGTATTCAATTACTTCGCCCTTTTATTCGTGTGTGGTAAAAAACTGACATTCATATCCTACTGTGCATTGCGTATTGCGACGCCGTTATCCACCCAAATAAAAAAGCAATATAAAATACTTCCAACCTAATGAAAATATCTTATATTGCAACTCAACCATCATATATGATTCCTTATCACACTTAGACTTGCCGTTTTGTGTCCCTGTCTTTTGGCAGGTTTACCCTTGTCAAAATTCTATTAAAGTTTTTGATATTTGTCAAGTGTAATTCTTTTTTATACAAGACAAAAGGAACAGCATCCCATTTTGCTGTTCCCTTGCAAATATTATTCTGTTTTAAATCCCAATACTACCTTCTCCTAGAGAACATATCTTTCATTCTTCTCAACAACAACCTTTATCTTGTCATTCTCACCCACATAGCAAGTGTTGGCACGAATTGTATCCCTGCTTTCAACTATGCAGTTTTCAATATAAGTATTATCCCCGATATGCACATCATTAAGAATAATCGAATTCTTAATTGTACAATTATTACCTATATAAACCTTCTTGAATATTATTGAATTTTCAACATATCCATTCAGTATACATCCACTTGCTACAAGAGAGTTCTTTACAGTTGAACCTGGATTGTGTTTTGCTGGTGGAAGGTCATCCACCTTAGAATATATACTTCCATCCCTAAAGAAGTAATCTCGTACATCTTTATTGAGGAAGTCCATATTAGTTTTGAAGTAAGACTCTACTGTGGCAATGTTGCTCCAATATCCATCCATAGTATATCCATAAATCTTACGGATGTTCTTGTTTCTGATTAAAATATCCTTAACAAAATCATATCTTTCTTCCTGCTGAGACTGCTCTAAAAGTTCTATAAGAAGTCTTCTTCTAATTACATAGATTCCTGTGGAAACTAAAGATGTACTGGCAACTATAGGTTTTTCTTCAAAATCTATAATTCTGTTATCACCATCAACCTTAAGTACACCAAATCTATTAGCTTCCTCCCCTTCAAGTTGTTTCATAACAACTGTAATGTCTGCTTTCTTATCAATGTGATATTCCAAAACTTTGTTAAAATCAAGTTTGTATATTCCATCACCTGACGCTATAACAACATATGGTTCATGACTGTTTCTAAGATAAGTCAAATTCTGATATATAGCATCTGCTGTACCTCTGTACCAGAATCCATTATCAGATGTTATAGTTGGATTGAAGATGTATAATCCACCTTGTTTTCTACCAAAATCCCACCACTTTGATGAACTTAAATGTTCATTAAGTGATCTTGCATTGTACTGTGTGAGTACAGCCACCTTCTGTATATGTGAATTAGACATATTGCTTATTGCAAAGTCAATTCCTCTGTAACTTCCTGCAACAGGCATTGCTGCTATGGCACGCTTGTTAGAGAGTTCTCTCATTCTGTTGCTGTTACCGCCTGCTAAAACTATACCAATCGCTCTCATCTTGCGTCACCTGCCTTTATCAAAGTCTCACCACTTACAAGTTCTCCGTTAGGATAATCTTCATGAGAAGTCTTGCCTGATACAGCAGTATTCTTACCAATCTTCACACCATCAGGAATAACCGAGTTCTCACCAACTGTTACTAATCCACATGCATAAATATCCGGATGCACCTTGTTAGGAGTTTCATCACCCCATCCAAAGAAAGCATTTTCTCCAACATTAACGCCCTCTGCAATAATAGACTTATAAACCTGTGTTCCAGCTCCGATACTAGTAGAATTCATAATTATTGAATCACACACTTTTGCACCTGGACCAATATAAACACCTGAACCTATTACAGAGTTATAAACTTCGCCATGTATCTCTGCTCCTTCTCCAATAATAGCTCTGTTAACCTTTGCATCTGCAGAAATATACTGTGGTGGAATAATATCACTTTTAGTATATATCTTCCAAAATTCTTCGTATAGGTTAAATTCTGGGATTAAATCAATAAGTTCCATATTAGATTCCCAATATGAGTGGAGTGTACCAACATCCTTCCAGTATCCATTATATTCATAGGCAAATATTCTTTGCTGCTTTTCATGACAATATGGAATTATATGTTTACCAAAATCACAAGACTTCTGATCTTTTAGGGCAATAAGGGCTTCTCTTAAAACTTCCCATCTAAAAATATATATACCCATTGAAGCCAGATTACTCCTTGGATTGGCTGGTTTTTCTTCAAATTCCATAATCCTCTTGTTCTCATCAGGAATAACAACACCAAATCTATGAGCCTCTTCCATTGGAACTGGAATTGTAGCAATCGTGATATCTGCTTTGTTGTTTTTATGGAAATCTAGCATCACTTCATAATCCATCTTGTATATATGGTCACCACCTAATATCAGAACATATTCAGGATTATAATACTCCATAAATTCAATATTCTGATAAATTGCGTTAGCAGTTCCTGTATACCATTCACTGCTTGTGCTCTTTTCATAAGGTGGGAGAATTGAAACACCACCGTGGTTTCTATCTAAATCCCATGGAATTCCTATTCCAATATGTGTATTAAGTCTTAATGGCTGATATTGTGTCAGTACACCAACAGTATCTACACCCGAATTAATACAGTTACTAAGCGCAAAATCTATTATTCTGTACTTACCACCAAATGCAACTGCCGGTTTAGCTACTCTTGAAGTCAGAACGCCAAGTCGTGATCCCTGGCCACCTGCAAGAAGCATAGCTATCATTTCTTTCCTAATCACTGTATTCCTCCATTCCGAAGGGCATAAATGCCACTTCTAGGTATTTGTAACTATAACTATATCACATTTTCTTTCAAATGTGAATAATTTTCTACAAAATATATTCTAATCTTCATTTTTTTATTGTTAGTTTTTCACATCATTCTTTTATATACAGAAAATCTTTAGTGTATTTTGCACATTTTTCTTCCTTATATTGGCACCAGCATAGAATATCAATCCCATTTATACCTTTATTTGCCAGCAGTTCTTATTGTTTTTCATATATTTATGCTTTTTAGACATAAGCCTCTTAATCTTGTTACTACACTTTTTTAAAAGTATCTTATTGTTTTTTATAATAAAGGGGGTATAATATACCTAATTGAACTAACATATATTGCTTAGGAACAATTAGTAAACAGACATTCTCTCCTAATTGTCCCGACATGAAAGGATTATTATGTATAATATTGATTTCACAAAACCATGTCACATATTTTTCTGTGGAATCGGAGGCATAAGTATGAGTGGCTTTGCACACCTTCTTCACACTATGGGCTTTACCATAAGTGGTTCCGACTCCAACACAAGCGAGATTACCAAACAGTTAGAGGCAGAAGGAATACATATCAGTTATCCTCAGGCAGCCGACAACATAACCACAGATATTGATTTATTTGTATATACAGCCGCAATCCATCCAGATAACCCTGAATACATTAAAGCCACAGAATTATCTATTCCTTTAATGGACAGAGCAACTATGGTTGGACAGGTAATGAAAAACTATAAGAATGCCATTGACATTTCCGGTACTCATGGAAAAACCACCACAACCAGTATGGTTTCTCATATTTTCCTTGAAGCTGGCACCGACCCAACCATATCTGTAGGTGGTATTTTAAAAGCAATAGATGGTAATATCAGAGTAGGTCATACAGATAATTTTATTACAGAAGCCTGTGAATATACCAACAGTTTTTTAAAATTTCACCCTGCTGTAGCAATTATTCTTAATATAGAAGAAGACCATATGGATTTCTTTAAAGATATTAATGATATTCGTAACTCCTTTAAGGAATTCGCAAAATTAGTTCCAACAGATGGTGTTGTAATTATTAACGCCGAGATTGACAATTATGAAGAAATCATAGAGCATCTTCCTTGCAAGTGTATTACTTACGGAATCAACAACAAAGCTTTAGATTATAATGCCGCAAATATTTCTTATAATGATAAAGGCTTTGGAAGTTATGATTTGTATAACAAAGAAACATTTATGACACATATCAATTTAGGTGTAGTAGGAGAACATAATATCTCTAATTCTCTATCAGCCATAGCATGCGCCCTTAACTCATCCATTAATATGAATGATATCAAAAAAGGTCTTGCTGCTTTTAGTGGAACTGTTAGGCGTTTCGAATACAAAGGTACCGTTAATGGATTTGACATAATAGATGACTACGCCCACCATCCAACAGAGATTAAAGCTACCTTAAATGCCGCAAAGAGTTATCCTCACAACCAATTATGGGTCGTTTTCCAGCCTCATACCTACACAAGAACCAAGGCATTTTTATCAGAGTTTGCTCAGGCGCTTTCTCTCGCAGACAAAATAATTCTTGCCGATATCTATGCCGCTCGAGAACCAGACCCAGGCGACATTTCTTCTAGGAATTTATTGGAAGAATTGCAGGGACTAGGAAAAGAGTCCTACTATTTTTCCTCCTTTGATGAAATCGAAAAATTTTTATTAAAAAATTGTATTAAAAATGATTTGTTGATAACTATGGGTGCCGGAAATGTTGTAAACATCGCCGATTCACTTACAAAAAAAATTTAATCCACATTATCCACATTATGTTTGTGACGAATTGTTCACTATTAATGTGGATATTTTTTTCCTAAAAATACAAGGTAATACTTCACTTATCCACATTATCCACAAAGGGTTTTGCGCTCATTACACAACTTTATGCCTATTTGCCAAAAAAAAATCCTATGCTATAATCAAATAACAATGTGATTATTTTATATACAGATATTTATGCCAAAGCATCACCAATAAACTTAATTACAATCAGAACCCTGCACACTGATTTTGGTAATGTTTTGCGTCAAATGCTTTGGAACGGAGATTACAATACAATGAGAAAAATTACTTTAAGTTCTAAGGGAATGGCTAATATGACCGCCGTTTCCAATACATTTATAGATTCATATATGCCATCTGCAAATGGTTCCTATGTCAAGGTATATTTATATTTATTGCGTTGTCTTGGGCAACCTTTCGTAGATATTTCCATACCTCATATCGCAGATAAACTAGACAACACAGAACGAGATGTTATTCGTGCTTTAGGCTACTGGGAAAAGAGCGGTCTTATCAATTTAGTTCGTGAAGCTGATGAGATAATTGGAATATCTCTTAACAATCCCGAATGTGATATTTCATGCAACTTAAAGGCCAACAACCAACTTTCAAAGCAAGTATCTACTTCTTACGAACAGAAAAACTCTTCCCTCGGTAATGCTACCTCTTTGACTGTTACATCTAATACTAACGATTGCCATAAAGTTATAGCTAATAACCAGCAATTACCTGAACAGCCAAAAAGTATTGCCTCCTTGATTTCTCTTCCCTTAGAGGTGCTTATGGAGAACAACCAGTTTGCGGATATGATTTGTGCAATTGAGGCCAATTATATTAAAAGGCCACTTAATCCTCGTGAAAGTGAATTCATTGCTGATTTATACTGTAAATTTCAATTTGGACCTTCCCTTATATTTGATTTATTCGATGAATGCTCAAAGGTTATTAATCAAAAGAATACTGATTTCATACCGTATATGAATAAAGTGGCAATTACATGGCATAGCAACGGTGTAGATAATTCCTTAAAAGCTAAAGAGTATTCCAAAGAATACTTAGAGTGTTATGCTGCACTTATTAAAGCATTCGGAATAAATAACCGCTCTCTTGGCAGTGGAGAAACAAGATTCATAAAAAAATGGCATACTGACCAGGGTTTTAGCGCCCAGATGATACAACTTGCCTGTGAAAAGTGCATAGGACAGATAGGAACTCCTAGTTTAAGTTATACAGAGACTATTTTAAATGCATGGAAGCGCAATAATATAAAAACCCCTGATGAAGTGGCTAAAGACGACCTTCTTCATAAGGAAAGCGAAGAGAACAAAAAGCATTCTCCTAAACCCGCTAAGGCTAATTTTTACAATACATATAACCAGCGAGATTACTCGGAGGAAGAATACAGCAAACTGGAGTTAGAACTCTTAAGCAGATAGGACGGTAATTATGGCATTAAGCAATTCCCAATACAATCAAATACTTGCTGCATATGACGAAAAACATTACAAAAGAAAACATTTAGAAACATCAAGACTCAAAGAAATCTATACCAAAATTCCAAAATATCAGGAACTTGATAATGCCATTGCAAGTCTTAATGTAGAAAAGGGAAAGTTATTGTTGCATGGCGATATAGACAAGGCTGCTCTTACAGATGAACGCATCAATGAGATACGCCAAAAAAAGCAATCCCTATTGTGTGAGTATGGTTTCGGAGCACATTATCTTAACATTCCCTATGAATGTGATATATGCAAAGATACAGGGTTTGTTAACGACTCTTACTGCACTTGTTTTAACAGACTTGCCTCTGTAATGTTTTGCAAGGAAACCATGTCAAGAGAAGGTTTTGAAAAACACTCTTTCGATAATTTTAATTACGATTTATACGATAACACTACGTTGGATAAAACTCTTAATATCACTCCTTACGAAAACGCTAAAAACAACGTAAAAAAAGCCAAAGAGTTTATATCAGACTTTACCAAAGAATACGACCTTAGAAGCAAAAAGAATCTTTTCATATACGGAAATACGGGTGTGGGGAAAACATACCTTTCTAACTGTATTGCTAAAGAACTTATTGAATCCGGTTACAGTGTAATGTATGTAAGCGCTCCTAATCTGTTTGAACTTCTGTCAGATTACAACTACAACAAGGACACTGACAATACAGATTTAAAATCCAGAATAACTAAGATAAAGAATGATGATCTTTTGATACTAGATGATTTAGGTACGGAATTTAATAACTCATACACTTTGGCTCAATTATACCAATTGATTAATGACCGCCTTAACAAAGGTCTATCCACAGTTATTACCAGCAACATTCACCTTAACGAAATCAAACCAAAATATGATGAACGTATTTATTCCCGCATCGTTGGAAATTATTGTTTCATAAAGTTGCTAGGCAAGGATTTACGCCTGTTATCACACTAGGAAATACATACAAAACTACTCAATAGACAGCAAATTTATTAGTCAAAGTTAACATTTAATTATTTAATACAGAATTATTGTTGAAATTTAAAGAACTTTATTCTATTATAAATTCGGATATAAATTTATCATTTACCTATTAATACATAGGCTTATTTATAAATCAATCACATGTTTATGGAGGATGAAAAAATGTCAGAAAAAGCACTTGACACAATACCTGTAGGGACCCTTGGAATTATCCCTCACAAAAGCAGCGCAGAACTTGGTAAAAAAGTTAATGACTACATTGTTGAATGGAGAAAAAATCGTGAGAACGAGCATGCAACTACTGTTGCTTTTGCAGGATATCGCAGAGATTCTTACATCGTCAAAGCAGACTGCCCAAGATTTGGTTCTGGCGAAGCTAAAGGTATCTTAAAAGAATCTGTAAGAGGTGATGATATATATATTATTCTTGATGTATGTAACCACAGCCTTACATATACAGTATGTGGACAAGTTAATCATATGTCTCCTGATGACCATTATCAGGATTTAAAGAGAATTATTGCTTCTATCAGTGGTAAAGCAAGAAGAATTACTGTTATTATGCCTTTCCTTTACGAAAGTCGTCAGCATAAAAGAAGTTCAAGAGAATCTCTTGACTGTGCATTAGCACTTCAGGAATTAACTTCTCTTGGCGTTGAAAGTATAATTACATTTGATGCCCACGACCCTCGTGTTCAAAATGCTATTCCTTTAAAGAGTTTTGAAACCGTAATGCCAACATATCAGTTTATTAAAGCTCTTCTTAACAATGTCAAAGACCTTACTATAGATTCAGACCATATGATGGCAATCAGCCCTGACGAAGGTGGTATGTCAAGAGCTATTTACTTTGCAAATGTTCTTGGTATCAATATGGGAATGTTCTATAAGAGAAGAGATTATAGTCGTATTGTTGATGGACGCAATCCAATTGTTGCCCATGAGTTCCTTGGAATAGATGTTGAAGGAAAAGATATGTTAATCATTGATGATATGATTTCATCTGGTGAAAGCATGATAGATGTTGCCACAGAACTTAAGAAAAGAGGCGCAGGAAGAATCTTCGTATGCACTACATTCGGTTTATTCACTAACGGATTGGACAAGTTCGATGAAGCTTATGAGAAAGGGCTTATTTACAGAGTTCTTACCACTAACCTTGTTTACCAGTCAGACGAACTTCTTTCAAAAGAATACTATATCAGCGTAGATATGAGTAAATACATTGCACTGTTAATAGATACATTAAACCATGATGCATCAATCAGTGGTTTACTCAACCCTATTGAAAGAATTCAAAAGAGAATTGCTGAATATAAGGAAGAACAAAACAATTAAAAAAGTATAAGATATAACAAACCCCCACTCTATGTTTTCAGATGCATTTGCCATGCAACTAAGCCAAAACACATAGAATGGGGGTTTATATATTATCTTGATATTACATCATTGCTTTCTCTTCTATTCATATCTTCCTTTAGCAATCTATAGGCAGCCGCTGCAATTGGAACACCAATAAGCATTCCAAGCACTCCCATCAGGCTTCCACCTACAGTAATTGCTGCAAGTACCCATATAGCCGGAAGGCTAATTGCTTTTCCTACCACTCTTGGATATATTAGATTCTCCTCTAATTGTTGAAGAACTGTAATAAACACTATAAACAACAACGCTTTCACTGGAGAAACTGTCATAATCATTATAGCACCTACCACCGCTCCTATATACGCTCCTGCAATAGGAATTATGGCTGTAAATCCTATAAATGCTCCAACCATTCCTGCATATGGAAATCTAAATATTAGCATTCCCACAGTGCAAAGTACACCTAAAATAACTGCTTCAAGGCACTGACCTACTATGTATTTATGAAAACACTCATCTAAAACTTTTAAACAATGCAAAATTTTATTCCTAAATCTCTCTGGCATATAATTCTTAAGAAGCCTATAACACTGTCTTTGTAATTTTTCCTTATCTGCTAACAAATATACAGAAAAAATAATACTAATCAACACAGTAAAAATGGTTGAAAATATAGATGTTATTGCAGAAATCAGGACCTTAACCGTACTTCCCACTCCTGTCCCAAGGAAGGACGCTGCATCCTTTAAATACGTCTTCAAGTCTATATTACTAATTGTCTCTCTTACATTTTCAGGAATAATTTTGCTTAATCTATCGCTCTTAAAAAAGTCTTCTACTGTTGGTATTGTTTCAGCCACAAGAAACTTAATACAGGATATAAACTCTGGTACAACCAACCATATAATAAGTGTAGCCGCAGCAATCAAACTCACAATGGCCCCCACAAGGCACACAGGTCTTTTACTGCCCTTAACCCATTTTTTGTCCTTAAGCCCTACAAAATAATGCTTTTCATAGAAACTCATTAAGATGTTTAGCACATATGCTATAGCCATTCCTATAAATACAGGCATTAATGCATGTACTAATAAAGCACCCCCACTAGCCATCTCTTTCCAGTAATATATACCTATAAACAATATAAATATACTAATTCCCACTCTGAAACAATTCTTCCAAGTTACCATCTTGTCCTCCGTAAATACTAGTTTTTAAAACAAACTGCACTCATAAATCCAGATAAATACACTTTTATTACTGGTTCATCTTCGTCATCACTGGCCCTGTCTGTAATATCCGCTAAAGCAACGCATTTTGACACATCACTAATCACAATCTTATATCCTTTAGGTACAACAAATGTAATCGCACTCATAACTGCATTCACATTAATCACAATGTCCTTATTCTTACATAAATCACCTATATTGAATACAACTGAAGAGCAAAGTGCTCTTACTTCTCCGCTTTTAAAAGT
This sequence comes from Lachnospiraceae bacterium, assembly GCA_017396145.1. GTDB lineage: Bacteria > Bacillota > Clostridia > Lachnospirales > Lachnospiraceae > RUG11200. The sequence continues at coordinate 24,305 of JAFQMS010000046.1, read as the reverse complement.
TCTTCCCGGTCTAAACTCATTAGAGCCAAATGTAGTATAATACTCCTTAGGACCATTTACGGATTTACGTTTTGTTACTTCATTAGAGAATTTGTTAAGTTTAGAAATGCAGTAACTCACAGCATATAATGCACATCCTGCCATAAACATCTTGGTAAATATACCACTTTTCTTCTCTTCAACTTCATATTCTGGTCTACTCATATCGGTTCCTCATCTTTCTATGTTTAATATTCTATATACTTTTTATTGTTACACAAATTATTATCACTATATTTAATAATTATATTAAATTTGATTATTAAGCGCAATGTCTTTTACTACCTCTGATGCAATAATAAGCCCTACTACTGATGGAACAAAGGATATACTTGCCGGTGCCATTTTCTTTGCTTTGTTTTGAAATGCTACATCTGCACAAGTTTTGGCGTCTTTGTCTTTAGTCTTTTCATCAACTTCCAAAGGTTTCACCGGTACTTCTTTGGAATACACCACTTTCAGTTTCTTAATTCCTCTTTTCTTAAGTTCCTGTCTCATAACCTTTGCAAGGGGACAAACACTAGTCTTGTAAATATCCGCTACTTCAAACATGGCCGGATTTAACTTGTTACCCGCTCCCATACTACTTATTACAGGAACTTTTGCCTCATCACATTTCATAATAATCAAAAGTTTTGCCGTTACGGTATCTACCGCATCTACCACATAGTCATACTGCGTAAAATCAAACTCATGACTATTCTCAGGAAGAAAAAACACATTTCTAATCTTTACATTTGCTTTGGGATTAATAGATAATATTCTTTCCTTCATAACTTCTGTCTTGTATCTTCCCACAGTGTCAAGGGTGGCTATTATCTGTCTGTTAATATTAGACATACTCACTCTATCACTATCAATAAGTTCAATATTACCCACTCCACTGCGAACCAACGCTTCAACTGTATAACCACCTACACCACCTACACCAAACACTGCTACTCTTGCATTATATAGCCTGTCCATTGCCTCTTCTCCAAGGAGCATTCTGGTTCTTGAAAATACCTCTTCCCTATCAAAACTGTTATAATCCCTGTCTAAACCTAGGTTCATTATTATCTCGTCCTTTTGTTTCATATACTGTTAATTATTCTTTCAAATATTATTTAATACTAGTCTTGCGTTGCTATGACAGAATAATCTTAAACTGTTACATACTCAAAATCACTGGCAGGATGCTTACACCATGGACATATGAAATCTTCAGAAAGTTCTTCTCCTTCGTGAACATAACCACATATTTTGCAGACCCATTTACCTGCTGGTGCTTCCTCATTATTTTCATCTTGTTTCGCCTTCTCTATAACAGGCTTTGGCTTAACATGCTCATGGTAATATGAATATGTCATTGAAGTGTCATCACTAAGTATATTGGCATCTACTATTTGGGCTATAAACATAGTATGTGTACCAAGGTCTACTGTGTTAATAACTTTCCCATGAATATAGGCATTAGTATTCTCTGTAACATAAATTCCACCTTCACTGTCTTTAGCCACATTTTCATATCCGTCAAATTTGTCCACATCTCTTCCTGATTGCATTCCAAATCTCTGGAAAATACTAAAATCTGCTTTTTCACTTATAACAGAAGCGCAAAACTCTTTCCCATTCATAATCATATCATGTGTTAAATTCTGTTTGTTAACTGCAAGGGCAACTGAATTTGGTGAAACAGTAACTTGCATTAGTGTATTTACAATACATCCATTAACCTTTTCTTTATCATCCCATGCCGTAAGTACAAACAACCCATAAGTAATCTTATTTAACGCTAAAATATCCATATAATCATTCCTTTCTGTAACTAGGCTCTGACTTTACTGCGCCTAATTGAATTAACATATATATTATAACAGAATATTTCATTGCATCATACTAATATTTTTAATATAATTAGTATAAGTTATTCATCTAAACTAAATATAAGGATACAAACATGATTAAAGAAGCTATTTTACATAATATGACCAGAGAATTTGTGTATTCTATCGGTGCTAACTCATATATGATTAAGATTAGAACCAAGGCTAACGATATGGTCATAGTTAATCTTTATTATTATAATAAATATCACAATGTTATTAAAGACCATAAGGTGCATACTGTACGTATGACTAAAGTGGCTACTGATGAACTTTTTGATTACTACGAAGCCATAGTCAATGTTAATCACATAACAACAAAGTATTACTTTGAATTAATTGATGGCAGTGGTGATTACATATACTACGCTAATTATCGTTTCCTAAACGAGCCTTCCAAAGATGATTCTTATTCCTTTGATTTCCCTATTCAGGCAAAGATGGAAGATGCCCCATCTTATATAGATTGGATGGCAGATGGAATTGTATATCAGATTTTCCCTGACAGATATTATCGAGGTGATAACTATATTCCTAATAAGTCCCACACCAAGTGGAGTGCTTCTCCAAAATGGAATTCCATCTATGGCGGTACAATTAAAGGCATAACACAAAAACTTGACCACATTAAGGATTTAGGTGCCACAATAATTTATCTTACTCCAATATTTGAATCACCATCTAATCATAAATACAATACAACTGATTATATGAAACTAGACCCTGATTTTGGAACAAAAGAAGACTTCAAAGAATTTGTAGACACTGCTCATTCCAAAGGAATTAAGGTAATCTTAGACGGAGTATTTAATCATAGTGGTGAGGATTTTTTCCCATTTAAGGATTTACTTAAAAACGGTCAAAAGTCAGACTATAAAGATTGGTTCTTTCCATTTAGTTTTCCTGTGAAAAGAATCCATGGCATCAAACCTAATTACCAAAGTTTTAGTTATTTTGGAGGAATGCCAAAGCTAAACACAATGAATCAAGATGTACAAAAGTACTTCACTGATATGATTGATTATTGGATGACCAATTTCAATGTTGATGGTTGGGGATTAGATGTTGCCGATGAAGTGAGTCACGAATTTTGGACCGTATTTCGTAAGGCTGTTAAAAAGAATAAAAAAGATGCCCCACTTATTGGAGAGATTTGGTATGATTCAAGAGATTGGTTACAGGGTAATGAATTTGATTGTGTTATGAATTATCAGTTTTATCGCTGTGTAGAACAGTTCATTGCAAGAGGAACTATGACTGTTTCTGAATTTGTTAGCAACCTTGAATTTGTTCGTGGAAACACTAATTACAACGCATATCGAATGCTTTGGAATCTCATTGACAGTCACGATTGTCCACGCTTTATAACTTGTGCCGGGGATGATGTGAGAAAACTAAAGTTGGCAGCATTGTTACAGTTTACATTTACAGGTACCCCTATGATTTATTATGGTGACGAAGTAGGTATGAAGGGCAAAGGTGACCCAGACTGTCGAAGGGGAATGATTTGGGATAGTGACAAAGTCGATACAGATGTGTTAAACTATTATAAATCCCTTACCAAACTTCGCCATTCTCACCCATGTCTACGCCGTGGCGAATTTCATCTGGTGTATAAAGACGACGACAAGCAAGTTTTGGTATATAAAAAAGTCTACGAGGATGAAACTCTCCTTGTAGCAATTAACAACTCTGATACCGAGGTTACCCTCACCAGCCTTACCAATAAGATTAATATGATAGATAATCAGGTAATGGACGGTGTTCTGCCTCCATTTACAGGAGTAATTATGCAACTACACAATAAACTATGAAAGGAATTTAATAATTATGGAAAAAAGGAAATACAAAAGAGTCATTATGAATATCACTCTTAAAGCAAGGTCAATTGTACCTAATGAAACTAGCGTTCCAATTACTGATGATGATATCTATGTATTTGATATTTCAGTTGGAGGAATTGGATTTACCAGTAAGAAGCACTACCCTATCGGTATGTTTTTCGATACGAACATTGTCTTATTAAACGGAGACAAATTCTCATGCGTATTACAGGTAGTAAGAAGTTCTATGAATAATGACACCTTCACTTACGGTTGCGAGTTTTTATCTCTCACAGATACTGACAGAACCAGAATCGAAACATATCAGGCACTTTTAGTTAATGGCGTGTATTAATAATACTATATAGACTCTACATATATACGAAAGGATTAGTATGCTCAAAATCAGTAATCTTACTAAAAGTTTTGGCAATAAAGTTGCTGTAAACAACATATCTTTCAACCTAAAACCTAATGAAATCACTGGGTTTATAGGCCCTAATGGCGCAGGAAAAACTACTACCATCGAAATGATTACAGGTATTTTAAAACCTGACAGTGGTGATATCGCAATCTGCGGACATGACCTATACAATGAACCATTGGCAGCAAAACAATGTTTTGGATATGTTTCTGATACTCCTGATATGTTTTTGCGCTTAACAGGAATGGAGTATCTTAATTTCATCGCCGATATTTTTCAAGTCCCTGTTGACGAACGAAAGGTTTTAATTGAAAAATATGCTCCAAAACTTGGTATTATGGATAATCTTAACGACGCTATTTTGAATTACTCTCATGGAATGAGGCAAAAGATTGTTATTTTATCTGCGCTTATCCACACCCCAAAGATTTTAATACTAGATGAACCTTTAGTAGGGCTTGACCCATCTTCTGCTTATGAGTTAAAAGGAATTATGCAAGAATATGTGGCAAATGGTGGCGCAGTGTTTTTCTCAACTCATATTCTTGAGATTGCTCAAAAACTATGCCATCGCATATTAATTATCAAAAAAGGAAATATCATCTACGACGGGACTTGCGATTCTTTATTAGCAGACTATTCACACTGTGATAGTTTAGAGAAAATATATCTGGAGCTGATGAGCGATGAATAAACTACTGACTTTATATAAAATTCTCATGGGCGAAATGATGATGCTTGAGAAAAAAGATAAAGATAAAAAAGCCCAGCGAAATTCTATGGAGAAATTCTTTGGTTTTTTCGTGGTAGTTTTTGTCTTTATCCCTTTTATGTTTCTAATTGGATTTTTTACATATTTCATAACCGATATGCTCTCTCTTAGGGGGCTTAGCACAGACACCGCCCTTTCTTTTTTATCTATCGCAGTGTCTGTTTTGTGTGCTCTTTTTGGATTCACAGTTATAATGCATTCTCTGTTTTTTGCATCAGATACCAAGAATCTACTTCCTTTACCTATCCCACATAATAGAATAGTGACAGCAAAATTTATGGTATGCTATATGGCTGAAAATGTAATGCAGACATTAATAATTATTGCCGGTTTTGTAGGATTTTTCCTTGCCACACCTCCTAGTTTTTCCTCTGTTTTTACAGGAATTGTTGCCATACTGACTCTCCCTTTGGTACCTTTATGTTACTGTGGTATTATTTCTCTGTTACTTATGCGATATACCTTTTTTATACGAAAACAACAGGTTATTAATCGACTGGCATTTGCTTTTGGTATTGTGGCTTTAGTGCTTTTTCTTTACAAAGGCATTAGTATAGAAAACTTTGGCGTTGACGGTCTAGTTGATACAATTTCTAGCACTGACACAGGCTTTATGAAGATAATGTTCATAGTATTTCCTAATGTGTTTTTCCTCCATAAACTTTTCAATGGAGGAACTATTCTATGGCTCATTGCTTATATATTAATTAATGCTGCCTTCTTTATTGTCTTCGAATTACTATGCAAACACTTATATATTGATGCTCTCAACAATGTAGTTGGAAAACAAGGTCGGAAAACTGATACAGAAAAACTTTTGTCTTCCATAAAGATTAGGCCAGTAAAAAGGGCGTTCTTAATTAGGGAATACAAATCTATTTTCCGTTCATTTGTATTCTTATCAAGTTGCGTTTTAGTCAATTTCTTTTGGCCTATTTTGGCTTATTTTATAGTAAAAATGAATTTTAAACCAGAAACTTTACAATCATACATAAGCATCCTAGATAAACAGATTCCTTCTATCCAATTCATTTATCTGTGTATTGTTTTAGGTGGTTCTTTGTTTATCAGCAGCATCAACTCCATATGCTCTAGTTCATTTTCAAGAGAAGGCAAAGTGTCTTTCCAGTATCTAAAAAGCCTGCCGGTATCTACTAAAGACATTGTTCATACTAAAGCAAAATGTGGCATTAGCATAAGCATGTTTTTCGTTTTAACTTATGTAGTTATTTTCGCAATAATTTTTAAGTTACCTGGCAGTTTATATATCCCTAGTCTGTTGTGTGCCAGCCTGGGTGTTGTGTGTTCAAGTTTTATAGGTATATATATTGATGCAGTTAACCCTTGTGTTTTATGGGAAGAAGAGCAACATGTTCTACGAGGCAATCTTAATACCTTTTCAGCACTTGTTGCTGTTATTATGGTTTTTCTAGGCTTAGGACTTTTAAACTGGGCGTTACTTTTTAGACTAAACCTCGGACTACTTTTTACTATGCTAATTGATGCTATCATCATTGCCTGGATTACTCTAATTTTTTATAAAAAATGCTGTGGTAAAGCAATTCTGGCAATAATCAATTTTCATTGATTAAGCTTTAATGATGAATTATAATATACTTTATAAAAATCTGAATCAACAATTCTATAACTAATATAAAACGGAGGATATAATGGACAACGAAAACTATAATGCTAATCAAGAACAAAACTATTCCGGATATACTAATCAAGAACAGAATTATTCCGGATATACTAATCAGGAACAGAATTATTCCGGATATACTAATCAGGAACAGAATTATTCCGGAATTGATAATTACTACAATCAGAATGAACAGTATTCTAACTCTTTAGGAGAAGTACCAGAACCTGACAAACGACCTGGGTGCCTGACTTCTTTACTCGGATTTATTTTAACAATCGTTTTAATGGTCAGTTTGACAGTATTTTTGATTATTTTTACAGCTAAAACCTCTCTTTATAGTGCTGTGGACGCTTTTTCCGATGCAGCTTCTGATTTTTTGTATGATGAACTTGCTAACGACACAGAACTTGAAGAGGCTTTAGAACTTTTAGACTGTGAATTCTCAGATATCATTTCAGAAGATACTGCACAGAAGATAGTCGACACAACATTAGACGCAATTGTTAAAGGTGAAGCATATGAGCCCAACGATTTTGAGGTAGATTATGGCGCTATTGCCGATGGTATGTATGATGTAAGCGAAAAAGCCGTTGACAAGGCTCTAGACGCATACATTGACTTTTACAAAACAGGAAAACCCTCTGAAGAATTAGAACTTTTAGACAGTTTTCTAATTGATGTTGTAGGATACGATTTAGAATCAGAGTTTATATCAGTAGTTGACTCCTATGGAACCGACCATATAACAGCCGAGGTTCTTGAGCAGGCTAAAAAAGATACTATGGCTGTTGCTTTATCAGATGTTAGAGAAACTATTGATAATGCTGTATACACTGAATTAAAACCTGATTTAGATGAGTCTTTATCTGAACTTGAACAAGACGAAGATATGCGCGATATAATGAGATACTTTAATTTAATACCTGCTATGATGTATGGTGCACTTATTACATGTGTTGCAATCATTCTAATTCAGTTTTTAATGTACAGACAAAAATATCGTGTTATAAGAAACATCTCTGTGGTTTGTTTCTTTAATGGTGCACTTTTTAGTCTATTTAGTTTTATTCTGAAGCTTGCAAGAGAATATATTCTTACTGATAGTGAAGAAGAATATAAAGAATTTGCTATTTCAGGTATAGATGGATTATCCGCTCCATTTTTCATTGTTACTGCTATACTTATAGTAACATTTGTAGCCACTTTTATAATTTCCATAGTAATGAAACAGAGTGGCAAACGCAAATACAATTATTAAGAATAATTAAGTCTTTACATAGTAAAACAGCGACAGGTAATTACCCGTCGCTGTTTTATGTTATAGTTAATTAGTACAAACATCCTATTCATTAATACTTTATTATTAATGTTTTATATGCTCCGACACTTACTGTCTCTCCAGACTTAATGTCTATATCAGTAATAAGTTCTTTTCCCCCTTCTGACACAACATAATCTATAGCCTTCTCCTTATTATTATGGATTATCAAAAGTGTACTTCCATCCTTTGCCCCCTTAACACTATAGGCATATAGGCCGTTATTCCAACCAACTGTCTCATATGTACCATAAAACATTATTGGATTTTCTTTTCTTATACTTATGAGTTTTTTGTAATAATTATATATACTATCTATGTTATCCTTCTGCTCTTCTAGAGATATTTTGTCATCAGGAAGTGTATATGAAGGGTCTGCTCCACATGCTTTTTTATTATCGGTCATTCCTTCTCCTAAACCGGACTTATACCAATCAAAACTTTCTCTTTTTGAAAAATCTCCACTACCGCTTGTTTGTCCAAGCTCATCACCGTAATAGATGAAAGGAGTACCTGGCAAAGTAAACTGTAATGCCGCTGCTAATTTTGCCTTTTCTAAAGATTGAGTTCTAGAAGCAATTCTTGTCATATCATGATTGCCAATCATTGTTGAATCGACTATAACATCTACTACACTTCCATCTGCCTTTGAAGCATCCAAGAAGCAACCATTGGCCACATTCTGAACTTGTGCCAAATCTGTTTCATTTCCTTTTAAAAATCCTTCAATAGCGTAATTCAGTGGAAAGTTAAATGAAGATGTCATATCTTCATAAAAAGGCGCTAACTCGTTGTAATTACTCAACCAGTTTTCACCAACAATAAATGCTGTAGGATTTATACTAAGTACATATTCTGAAAATTCCTTCCACCATTCATGAGTAACATTCATATCCTTATCAATTTCTTTTGCCCCATCCAATCTAAAGCCGTCTACTCCAAGTTCTAACCAATAAGCCGCTATTTTTTTAACTTCTTCTCTAACCTTTGGATTATGATAATTAAGGTCAGGCATAGTATAATCATAACTTCCATAGAACAATTGCTTACTTTCCTTATGATAGCGCATACCACTGGTATCTTCTGGCATATTCTCTATTCCACCATAAATAGTATAGTAATCCCTAAACTGGCTTTTCTCATCATAAATTGCCGACTGGAACCATTCATGCTCAATAGATGTATGATTAACAACGAAATCAATTATTATCTTTATATCGTTATCGTGACACTGTTTTACAAGATTTTTAAAATCTTCCATTGTTCCATAATCCGGCTCAACACCATAGTAATCTGTCACATCATATCCATGATATTTACTTGCATCCATCATAGGCATTAGCCATATGGCATCCACCCCTAAATCCTTCAAATAAGGAATTTTAGTAGTTACACCATTAAAATCACCGATTCCATCACCATCACTATCGCAAAAACTTCTAACAAATATTTCATAAAACACTCTTTCCCTTGCCCAAGATGGATCTGTGTAGGTAACTACTTCATTTTCATTATTATCAGAATTACCATTATCTGTTTTATCATCCGTATTAGCACTTGGCTTATTGTTTTGCGTATCTGTTTGCTCATGGCAACCTGTCAATGCAAATACCATTATCATTATAAGCAACAAAACCTTCTTAGATAACATTTTCCCTATTCTCCTTTTTTAAAACTTAATCATATTCCAAAGATTTGTTACAATATAAACTTTACTTTCTTGCAACCATTCATCATATTCCTTTGAAAACATCTCGTTTTGTCTTTCTTTCACTATTTCAATAACTCTTTCTTCTCTTGCTTTCTCGTCATCAGGAGATATACACTCAAAGAAGTAGTATCCATCTCCTAAATCTAAGGCAATACTTGTTTGTCCTGCCTTTAACTTAAAGAGTTCTTTTTCTATTCCCTCCTCGTATTCTCCCACGGATACTGATATAACCACCTCATCTAAGTCAGAATGATTATCAGCATATGTTATAAAGTCATTCTTGTTTCTTACTATCTGATCGTAAGCCTTTATTACCTTAGCTTTTGCATCTGACTTTTGTGTTTCTGTCTTATTTAGAATATTACCATCCCTATCTCTTCCATAATACAAAGCCGCAAATTGCTTAAGAGTTACTGTATGAGATTCTTCCTTAGATACATTAGTTTTGACATCTGCTGTTACTACATCGAAAAGTTTTTGAGCGATAACATTGTCCTCATATATGGTTTTTACAATATCAAGATTGATTCCGTATTCTTCTTGGTCTTTCTGTGTGATTTGAGTAAGATACTCCGCTGCAGAATCTTGAATATCCAACTTTTCGTCTTCAGACAGTTCAATCCCTCTCTGTGCTGCAATGGAATTCATTATCTTTAATCTTATAATCTGATTAATTATCTCTTCTTTAGCCATATCCTCAAAACTTTTTTCTTCGTCTACTTTAAAACTCCAAATATATTCAGAGAATAATGGTTCATATTTGTCTCTTATCATATTTACATAAACCATTACCTCACTGTAAGAAACTTTTGTATCTCCAACAGTGAGCATTGTAGCATCTGCCACTATCTTTCCGTCTACAACATCATCTTTTTTTTGCTCAACTTCCACTGCTTCATTGGTGTTTTCTTCATCATCTTGATTATCCTTGCTACAACCTGAAAGGCTAATTATCATAATTAACCCAAGCATATATATTAAAATCTTATATCTTTTCATATATTCCTCCATTTCACCAAATGCATCATAACACCTTATTTAATTATAATTTCTTCCACCATAGACTTCAATACTTCTTTAAGATTTTCAAATAATGTGGCTTCATCCGGCTTAACATTTTGTTCAGACTTTTCCCACATATTGTATTCAAATGCTGGAATTGGTCTTGGTGCGAATTTAAGTCGCCCATTGTACTTCTTCAAAAGTTCAGGAATACGTCCTACATCCACCTGTGCTTTTTCAAACATCACCATCTTAATCCTACCACCTTTTTGAGTCAGATTAACTATATTGGCTTTGTGCGCTAGTGCTTTAACATATGCCACATTAATTAAATTGTCTGTTTCGTCAGGGATATCTGAAAACCTGTCAATAAGTTCATCTCTTACATTTAGCACATCTTCTTGCGTTTGTACCAAAGCAATTCTCTTATACATTTCCAGTTTTGTATATTCACTTTGTATATAACTAGCCGGTATATATGCGCTCACCTGCAAATCCACACTGGTTTCATAATCAGGCTCTACTTCCTCACCTTTGAGTTTCAATACTGCCTGATTCAAAAGTTTACAGTACAAATCATAACCTACAGCCTCCATATGACCGTGTTGTTTTGCTCCAAGAAGATTTCCTGCACCTCTTATCTCTAAGTCCTTCATAGCAATCTTAATACCGCTGCCTAACTCTGTAAATTCTCTAAGTGCCTGAAGTCTTTTACTTGCCGTCTCGTTAAGAAGTTTATCTCTTTTGTACATTAAAAATGCATATGCTGCCTGATTGCTTCTTCCCACTCTTCCTCTCAACTGATACAACTGGGAGAGTCCAAATCTGTCAGCATCATCAATAATAATAGTATTAACATTAGAAATATCTAATCCGGTTTCAATAATTGTTGTTGACACAAGAACATCTATCTCCCCATTAATAAATGCAAACATAATATCTTCTAATTTTTTTTGAGGCATCTGACCATGTGCATATTCAACTTCCACCTCGGGTACCAATTTGGCCAAGGCAGCCGTTACATCGACAATATTTGTTACTCTGTTAGATACAAAATATACCTGTCCACCTCTTGAGTATTCTCTTATAATAGCCTCCCTTATTGTTTGGTCATCTCTTTCCATTACATAAGTTTGAATTGGTACTCTGTCAATTGGTGGTTCTTCAAGTACAGACATATCCCTTATTCCCACAAGGCTCATATGAAGCGTTCTTGGTATTGGTGTAGCCGACAATGTAAGTACATCTACACTGTCTTTAATATGCTTTATCTTCTCTTTATGAGTCACACCAAAACGCTGTTCTTCGTCTATTATCAGAAGCCCCAAGTCTTTGTATTTTACTTTATCCGATAAAAGTTTGTGAGTTCCTATAACAATATCTGTCTTTCCAGAGGAAAGATTCTTAATAATCTCTCCTTGTTCTTTTGGTGTTTTAAATCTTGAAAGCATCTCCACATTAACAGGGTAATCTTTCATTCTCTGATAAAATGTGTTGTAATGCTGTTTTGCAAGTATTGTAGTTGGCACAAGCATAGCAACTTGTTTTCCCGACTGCACCGCTTTAAATGCAGCCCTTATTGCAATCTCTGTCTTACCAAAGCCCACATCACCACAAATAAGTCTATCCATAATCCTTGGACTTTGCATATCATTTTTTGTTGCCGCAATAGCTGCTAACTGATCAATAGTTTCCTCATACGGAAACATATCTTCAAACTCTCGTTGCCATATGCTATCCTCTTCAAATGCAAAGCCATTTTTTGCCTGTCTTGCAGCGTAAAGTTCAACTAATTCCTTGGCTATGCTCTCTACAGCAGACCTTACCCTAGTCTTTGTCTTTTTCCACTCAGTTGAGCCCAAACTATTAATCTTAGGTTTCGCATCTTTACCTGATGCATATTTTTGTAACACATCAAATCCACTGGCAGGAACATATAAAACACCACCTACATATTCTAATTTCAGATAGTCTTTAATGATACCTTCTGCTTCTACCTTCTCAATTCCCTTATATATACCAATACCATGATTCTCATGTACAACATAATCTCCCGGTATCAGGTCTGTAAAAGATGCAATCTTGGTTCCCTGATACTGTGTTTTATTTCTTTTTTTCTTTCTGATGCTTTTAAATATGTCACTTTCTGAAATTACTGCAAATCTAATTAAAGGATACTCAAAACCTTTGCTTAAATTACCATGAGTAACTAATATCTGTCTTGACAAAATCTCTTTATCGTCTCTATCCACATATATTGCATTCAAGTCATACTCTTGCAAATCTTTTGCAATTCTCATTGCCCTGGCAGAAGAAGTGCATACAACTATAACTTTATAATTATTCTTCTTCCACACAAGAAGTTCTTTTGTAAGTTGTTCAAAATTATTATTATAGTTATTAATTGACCTTACAGTAAAATCAAAATTCTTTTTGTATGGTATAAGATCATTTCTTGCAGAAATAGTAGAAAGCATAATCATTTTATAGTTAGATGCTTTTAGCAAAACCTGTTTTGGTTCAATTAAAGCATTAACCTGACCCGGAAGTATATAACCTTTCTCAAGCCTTGTCATCATACTTTCACTAAACTGATATTCCACCGACTTAATGCTTTCACTTACTCGTGCCATTTCATCTACAAACACATAGGTATTTTCTTTAGGAAAATAATCTATTATTGACACTGTATTCTTATCAAAATACTTTATATAACTTTCAATGGCATATTCGCCCATATAGTTTTCAAAATTATCTCTAAATTCACTTATAACAGCTTCTATTCTTGAAGCCTCTTCGTTTTTCATCTCTTTTCTAAAACTGATAACGGCTTTTTGCTTTTCCTTATTAATTCTTTCAAGTGCTTCCTTTGACTCTGTTTTTGTAAAAACATACTCGCAAGCTGGATAAATAACCGCTTCCGTTATTCCATCTATTACCGTCCTCTGACTATGAGGATCAAATGCTCTGATTGTATCAACTTCATCCCCAAATAATTCTATTCTGTACGGAAGCGTTTCTGTTAAAGGATATATATCTATAATACCGCCTCTTATAGCAAACTGGCTTGGTGCTTCCACTTGACTTTGTCTTTCGTACCCCATACTTACCAGTTTCTTTGTGATTTCCTCAACATTAATAGTGTCCATAGCACTAATGTGAATAATGTTTTCTTTGATTCTATCTATATGTCTCAAATTATCCATGGCAGCCTGAGCCGTCATGACCACCTTAATCTTTTCTCCTCCAATTAATTTTTGAATTACCTGCATTCTGTCTGCAACAATACTATTACCATGAACATCTGCACTATAAAACAATACATCCTTTTGAGGATAAATATATACTTCCTCTCCATATAGTCTTAAGTCCTGCCATATTGCTCTTGCCTTAATTTCATTTTCCACAAGGATTATGGCATTATGGTCCTTCCCTGTAATTGCACTTATTAAATGCTCTTTCTGCCCATCTATGCATCCTGTAACCGCTACAGGAGTTAATTCTTTTTCCAAGTATTCTATAAGATGATTATATTCATTTAAATCCTGCAGGGGTTCAAAATACGCTTTCATAGTTATCCTTTCACATTATATAAATTCATAGCCTTGTCCACTTCTTCATTAAGCATCAATACACATGCTTCTTTTACCTTTTCAATAGCCTTTCTCATATCAGGTTCTTCGTTACTTTTAAAACGTCCTAATACAAAATCCGCTAAATCATAGCCTTCCGGCTTTGCACCTACACCAACCTTAATTCTGGCAAAATCCTGTGTTCCCAGTTTCGCTATTATATCCTTTACTCCGTTATGTCCACCGGCACTTCCTTTTTTTCTGATGCGTATCTGTCCGGGCGCCAAACTTATATCATCAAATATAACTATTATATCCGAAACTTGAATTTTATAATAATCTGCAATAGCTCTAACACTATCTCCACTAAGATTCATATATGTCTGTGGCATAGCAAGCATTACCTTTATTCCATCAATAACACCTGTTCCCGTTAGTGCCTTAAGTTCCAATTTACCCATCTTAATTCTATACTCATCACATAGAGCTGTGATACAGTCAAATCCAATATTATGTCTGGTACCTACATATTTTCCACCTGGGTTTCCCAATCCTACTATAAGTTTCATGTTAATCCTCTTTTCTCAACAATTTACTTCAAACTACTATTATTCACTTTCATTTCCCATATTGCTTTTTCAGAGTAAAAACACCTGCGCATATCTTGCACAGGTGTTATGTTTATATTGTTCTTGTTAATATACTAGTCCTTCTACTGCATATTTTGTAGTTCCATCCCATAAAATATTAGTTGTTGCTCCAGTCTCATCTGTTAAGTATCCGATTACACTGTCTGTACCAACCTTAATCTCACTGCCTGCTTCATCTTTAAGTACAGTTGGAGTGCCTGCAACAATATTGTATGAGCCACTGTTAATAACTGTATTACCCTTATAATTAGTCACCTTCATGTCCCCTTCATAATATCCCATTGCAAAACCACCGCTTGTTACAGTTTTAGTTGCTGTTGTTCCTTCATATTTTTCAATTACTCCTGCGCCATTAGGATATCCATTCTCCCATAATCCTCTATAATAAGTATATCCTATTCCACTTTCATCTTTAACGGCCTGCATATATACACCGGCTTTATCTGGTTTGCCACCTTTCATGCTTCCGTAGTATACATATCCATTATCACAAAGCATCAATACCTTATCACCATCGGTAACAGTTTCAAGGAACTGAGCATTACTATAATAAACTGTCTTTTTATATGCACATAACATAGAAAAGTCTTCTGTTATCATTACCTTTAAAGCCTCAATAGGTTCTGACTTTGTCATAAGTTCATCCATACCAATACACAACTGAGCAAATGTATCTTCATATGCAGTATAGTCTGCCATTGGTTCATCTGGTTCATCCGGAATAGGACTTGGTGTTACATCTGGAGTCTCACTTGGTGTCTCGCTTGGCGCTTCACTTGGAGTCTCACTTGGTGTTACATCTGGAGTCTCACTTGGTACCTCGCTTGGTGCCTCACTTGGTACCTCACTTGGTGCCTCACTTGGCGCCTCACTTGGTGCCTTGCTTGGTGCCGGACTATTCGATGGCTTTGTTGCACTTTCACCACCCGAATTAACGGCATCTAATAACTTTCTTATATTGTCTGAACTATATTTTCTACAAGCATTAAATGCAAAATCTCTTGCTTTCGAAGCATCACCCATTGCTTGTAGACACTCAAACTGCTTAATTACCATTTCCTCTTCATCAGCGCCTCTATGCTCTACAAGTTCACCAAAAGCACTAAAGGCTCCTTCATAATCACCTGCATCATATAGTGCCTGTGCGGCAGCATATTTTTCATCATACTCCTGACCTGCCCTGTATCTATCAAATGCAAACAATCCAATTCCTATTAACACTGCAATAGCAATTATAACACTTAACACTTGCATTCTTTTTTCCATCTTTGCAGCATGCTGTTCTCTTATCTCTTCGTAATTAACATGCTCTTCATAAAATGGTTTTTCTTCTTCAACCTCTGGTGGTACATAATCAGGATTTCTCATTATCTTGAATCCTGAGTTGGCTGGTTTTTCCTCGTCTTCTTGTGCTTTTTCTTCTTCGTCAGCCTCAGTTTCTACACTTTCTTCATCCGATTGTGCAATATCTTCTTCACTTGCTACATCTTCTGAAGCAAACGAAACTGAAGTCTCATCTTTAACATCAGTATTATTATCTGCTTCTTCTTTTGTTTGTTCTTCTGCTACAGACTCTTCCTTAGCCTCATCTGTATCAACATGCTTCTCAAATGTTGTCATTTCTTCTGTTCCAAATGGGTCAAATTCTTCTAAATCCGAACCTTCAACACCTTTCCCGCATTTATAGCAGAACTTCGCAATATCAGGTAACTGTGCACCACATTCCTTACATACCATATTGTACCTCGTTTCTTCCGTACCGGAAATTTATTCTAAGAAAACAATTCCCCATCTTTCTAATTCATATAAAAACCAAACTTTTTTGCCCAAATATATCCCTTACATTTTACACCAAAACAGGCATTTCTTCAAGTTATTTTTGTTTTTTATTCCACAGTTCTATCCTGTTACAACAAATACCACTCCTTTTGTTTTCCCTGCTTAATAATTACCTTGTTATATTTGATAAAATAAGTTATACTAAATACAGTAGTTTTTTCTAAATACGTATTTAATACTAGGAAACGGAGGTGCAACATGAACAAAATATTAATAGTTCCTGATTCCTTTAAAGGGACCATGACATCATCCCAGGTTTGTGATATTATCGAAAACACAATAAAGGAATACGATCCTAGTATTGAAACCTTACCCCTTCCTATTGCTGATGGTGGTGAAGGAACTCTTGATTGCATTAAAAGAGCCTTAGGATGGCAAGAAATGCACACAGAAGTAAAAGGACCTTTTGGAGATATGATTAGCGCTTCATACCTTATCAGTTGCGATGAAACTAAGACCGCAATTATTGAAGCCGCTCAGGCAATTGGTCTTGAATTAGCCGCTAATCATCTCGACCCATGTACAGCCTCATCATACGGTGTTGGTACTCTAATTAAGGATGCGATTTTAAGAGGCTATACCAACATAATTATCGGTTTAGGAGGAAGTTGCACTAATGACTGCGGTGCTGGTGCTGCCGCTGCCTTGGGAACAAAATTTTATGATTCTTTGGGAAATGAATTTATTCCTGTTGGTTCCACACTTGAAAAAGTTGTTAATATAGATAATTCTATTTGTGAGGAACTCCTAAAGAATTGTTCCATTACAGCCATGTGTGATGTGGTTAATCCTTTATATGGTCCCAATGGTGCTGCAAGTGTATTTGCTCCACAAAAAGGCGCAGATTTAGAGATGGTAGCCGTGCTTGATTATAATCTGAAGGTCTTTTCTAATACCATCGATAATATACTCCATAAAAGTGTTGCCAACATACCAGGCTCTGGTGCCTGTGGTGGTTTAGGAGCAGGTGTAATCGCCTTTATGCAAGGTGAACTAACTTCAGGAATAGATACTCTTTTAGATATTGTAGGTTTCGATACACTGGCTCAGGATTGCGACCTAATTATAACCGGAGAAGGACGACTTGATTCTCAAAGTCTTAAAGGCAAAGCTGTGGTAGGTATTTCACATCGTGTCAAGAATTTAGGCAAGAATATCCCCGTAGTAGCATTTGTTGGCAGTAACCGTCTTGATTACCAAACAGCCAAGGAACATGGTATTTCAAACATAATTCCAACCACACCAACATATATGTTATACGAAGAGGCACGAAGAACTTGTTTTGCCAACCTAAAGAATGCCGTTACCAAATACATTATAACAAGTGGTTTATAGACAAATCATATTCTAAATCTCAGGGCATATACTAAAATAAAAAAGGATTTTAGTATATGCCTTATTTATTTTTAAGCCCTTCTCTTCAACCATTTAACGAATATGTAAATGGTGGTAACGAACAGCAGTACATGAACCTTATTGCAGATGCAATGGAACCTTATCTTATCGCTAACGGAATACATTTTGATAGAAGTGACGAAAATGGTTCCCTTAGAGATGCCATAAAATCTTCAAATATGGGTAATTACGATTTGCATCTCGCACTTCATTCTAATGCCGCTCCTCCTTCTTTAAGCGGAGTGTTAACCGGTACAGATGTTTACTACAAAACTGGTAGTTATGAAGGCGAAAATGCTGCCAACATCATTGCAGACAATTTTAAAACAATTTACCCTAATCCTGATAAAGTAAAAGCCGTTTCTACCGACTCTTTGGCGGAACTTAACATGACTACTTCACCTGCTGTACTTATGGAAATAGCATATCACGACAATACAGAAGATGCGCAGTGGATAAAAGATAACATTACATCTATCGCAAAAAACATAGTACAAAGCCTTACTTACTACTTTGATATTCCTTTTATCTTTGATATTGTTTCTCCCTACGAAGCAAGGGTTGATACTAATGGAGGCAATCTAAATATTAGAGAAAAACCATCTATGGAAGCAAAAGTAATTACCACTGCTCCCGACAACAGTCCTTTGTTAATTCTAGGCAAATGGGAAAACTGGTATTTGGTAAACTATGATGGACATATTGGTTATGCAAAAGGAAACTATATATCTTCTTAATTGACAAAAACTTCTCCTTTTGTTACTATGTCAAAAGTAAAATACACTAAAACACTGTCTTGATTACCAAGACAGGAAAGGATTCTTATGGGATTATCGAACTTTATTTTTAATCTGCGACTTAAACATTCTACAAATAACAATAGAGCCAATCTTTTAAGGAAAAAGGGAATTCGAATTGGAAATGGAAGCGACATTTCAGCCAATGTTTTCTGGGGTAGTGAACCCTATCTTATTACTTTAGGTAACAATGTCCGAGTTGCAAGAAATGTAACCTTTATAACCCACGATGGTGGAATGTGGGTTTTGCGCAATCTAAACAAACTTGAAAATGCTGATAAATTTGGACCTATAACTATAAAAGATAATGTACACATAGGCATGAATGTTACCATAATGCCAGGGGTAACCATAGGCAACAATTGTATTATCGGATGTAACGCGGTAGTAACCAAAGACATTCCAGACAACAGTATAGTTGTCGGTGTGCCTGCTAAAGTCATAGAAACAATAGACGAGTACTACGAAAAGAACAAAGATAATGTAGAACCTACAAAGAATTTGAGTCTAAAAGATAAAAAACAATATTTGATGAATAAATACAATCTCTAACATAAATCAAAAAGTGCCATGAAAAAAATTCTCATGACACTTTTTATTTTACATTTTACTCACTACTAAAATATCACCTTCATGAAGCAATGTATTTCCTCTTGGAATCAATACATTGTCACCTCTCTTTACCATTACTATAAGATTATTGTTAGCTGGAATATCTGATATCTTTTTATTTACCCACTCACTACCACAGTCAAGTTCTTTTTCTACAAGATTAACTCCTTTAACTTTACTTCCTGCCCTTCCGCTTATTACAATGGTATCTCCCGCTAAAAGTTTTGTATTTCCTTTAGGAATAACTTTTTCACCCTTTCTGATAATAAGAACCAATATAGATTCCGGTGGCAGTACAACTTGTGACAATTCTTTGTTTTCCCATTTATGTCCGGCATTAAGAGTAAACTGTATATACTGTATTGGTACCTCGTCAGCATAATCTGTAAATGTTTTCATAACGTCCCCGCTTAAGTCAATCATATTCAGTTTCTTAGCCACTATCGGCAACAAGGTACCTTGTACAAGAATTGAAAACAACACTATAAAGAAAACTATATGAAAAATATCATTATCCAAAGATGCAGGATTGTTTACCGCCATAATGGCAAATACAATTGATGCAACACCTCTCATTCCTGCCCATGACACAAATAACTGCTGTCTTATCTTACACCTAAAAGGCATTAATGTCATAAACACCGCCACAGGTCTTGCCACTAATGTTAAAAACAAAGCTATAACCAGTGCCACACCCATAATATTAGGAAGTTGGGAAGGAAATGATAAAAGACCTAATAAAAAGAATAGTAACATCTGCATAAGCCCTGTAATACCATCAAAAAACTGAATAACATTCTTCTTGTTAGGTATGCGAATATTTCCTACCACAAATCCGGTTATGTATACAGACAGATATCCATTTCCTCCTATAAAAGCAGGCAGTGCATATGATATGAGTGCTACCGCCACTGTAAATGAAGGCCCAAAACCTGTTGATTTTATGTCAAAGTGTCTTACTGTAAATCTGGTCATAAACGCTATTCCAATTCCGCAAATAACACCTATTGATATTTGCTTAAATAGGAGTCCTAAAACATCCATAACCTCCATATCTTTTCCATTCATCATAGAAAGAATAACCACTGTAAGCATATATGAGAATGGGTCATTACTTCCACTTTCCACCTCTAAAAGCGAAGCCGTGGAATACTTTAAGTTCATCTTTTTAGAACGAAGTATAGAGAAAACAGACGCTGCATCCGTTGAACAAATAACAGCCCCTATTAAAAAACTCTCAAGCACTTCAAACCCTAAAGCAAAGTAACAAAAAGTACCTACAAATCCCGCAGTAAGAAAAGTACCCATACCTGATAATACAATAGCCTTTATGGCAATGGGCTTTGCAGCACTCCATTTGGTGCCTGCCCCACCGTAAAACATTATAAAAATAAGCGCAAATGAACATATCTGATTAGCAACTTCATAATTATCAAATGGAATTTTAACTAACCCATCGCTTCCAAATATCATTCCTAAACATATAAAAACAAAAAGTCCGGGAACGCCAATCTTATTCGACCAGTAGTGAAATCCGATACATATGAATATTATCATAGCCGCCAATAACAGACCTAACTCCATTCCCTCACTCTCCTTTCCGCATATATCTGTATTAGCACATATTAATTCTTAACAGTACAATATGTAACTATCCCCTGCCATTACTTAAGCATCACATTAGTATACGCTAAACTCTACGGTTTTTATTACAAATTGAGCAAATTCTGCACCCATATCTGCGTCAAAAGGTTCTTCTATAGACTCGTATTTTTCTTTAGCATCTCCCTCTAAAGTAATTGAAATATTATGTCCTGACTTGGTTTGCGTAGTTAAAACAAAATCTCCCATATTAGCAAATCCTGTTATATCAAATCCTGCCTTTTCAAAATCCTCTACAGTTATTCCTACAAATTCTTGTAAAGCAGGGTCATTAACCAAAATAACTTCTATTGAGTCTATTTCAAACTCACCAATTACATCTTCATAGTCATCAGTAAACTCCATATCATCTAGTTTTTCTTTAAGTCCTTCTCCTGATAAGGTAAATGTATAGATTTCTCCCTTTTCTTCGTTAATACCCCTAAAATCATAATAACCTCCAACGCCTGTATACCCTCTGATTTCAGCACCTGTCATAACAAACTCTTCCACTGTCTGACCACGGTATTTTACTTCTAAATCTGATGTATCACTTAAAGTAAAATCTCCAGACACTTCTTTATCTTCCTCATCTTTATCTTCCCCATCCTTATCATCTTCTTCTTGCTTCTTATCTGTGGTATTTTGTGTATCTTTGTTATTATTTTCAGTTGAAGACTCCTTATCCTCCTTACCACAAGCGGCTAATAAAACAGCAACCATTGATATCATCATTAATAAAACTAAAATTCTTTTCTTCATCTTCTGTTTCTCCTATTCGTACATTTTTCCTATTTTTTTAATATGCTCCTTCATCCTGTCCACTGCTGATGGCGGATCGACTATCTGTACACTGTCACCTAGGGCAAATATCCAGCCTAAAAACTGGTCACTCATTGCCACGGACACTGTGGTTCTAAAATATCCTTCCTCATGCTTCATCAGCGGTATTTCTTTTCCAAATCTATCCACTATAACTCCAATCTTATCATTACTAACCTTTAAGACTACCCTTGAATCCTCTCCTGAGTACATTCCAAAGTTGCGTTCCTGATACTGAGATATCTTGATATTCTTGAAAACATCTTCTCCAAGTCTCTTTTCATCAAGACTTCTTATATTCTTCATCTTGTCCACACGATAATGCTTCATAATACCTTTTTCCTCATCATATGCCACAAGATAATAGTTTTCGTCGTCCCATAAAAGCGCCCATGGACTTACTATGTAATCTGCACCGTCCTTTCTTGCTACTAACTCCTTCTTTAAATTCCACTCTAAATACTTAAACTTTATTTTTTTATTCTCTGCAATAGCCTCATGAAGTTCATCCACATTATAATAAATACTCTCATTCATGGTTTTTATCCTACCACTTACCATAATCTGTCTGTTGAGGGTAGTTGCCTCATATTTGCTCACATACTTTTCAAGTTTTTTTATAAGTTCATCTGACTTTCGTTTTGTTATAAATTTTGATGACTGAATGGCATCTACAAGCAGTTTTAACTCTGCAAGTTCAAACTGCCTACCCACCATGTTGTAATAGAAGTTTCTCCCTTCTTGAGTCATATTAACTTCTATTCCTAGTTGTCTCATATTTTCAATGTCATCATATATACTCTTTCTTTCCGCAGTTATGCCATACCTACCTAGTTCAGTGATAATCTGCGGCATTGTAAGTTTATGTTTTTCATCTGTAAGTTCCGTTAGTATTTTAATCAAATAAATAAGTTTTAATTTTTGATTAGCACCTTTAGGCATAAGCACTCATCCTCTCTGTACACATTTTGGGACTCATTTCACACTGCAATGTTTTGTCAACCCTTTATTTTACTTAATATCAAACTATTTACCCTACCATTAAAAGATAACATTTTATCATATTTTTTTCAATATTATTCAAAGGTACTTCTGACTATTTTTAATTACATTCTAATCTTTTTGACTTGCAAGTCTCCTAATTACATTGTATAATTTTGTTAGTTACTGTGGTAACAAATTACATATTTTATTTTACGGAGGTTTAAATTATGAAAATGTTTAAAAGAGTTTTTGCATTAGCACTTGTACTTGCAATGTCATTATCTTTAGTTGCTTGTAGCGGTTCAATCGAAGGTGAATGGGTAATGGAAGAAGACGGCAAAGAAGTAACTTATGAATTTGGCGATGACGGTAAAGGAAGCGTAAAGCAGGGCGGAGTTTCTATAGAATTTGAATATGAAGTTGATGGTGATGAAATCACTATGTCTATGGAAATGTTTGGAGAAAAAGCCGATGCTAAGGGAACTTTCGAAATCGACGGAGATACTTTAACACTTACGTTGGATGATGAAACTGTAGAACTTAAGAGAGCAGAGTAATTCTCTTTACAGATATTAAACAAATTCACCAGCCTTTATTAATACAATAAAGGCTGGTGTTATTTTTTTATTACTACTCTTTTTTTATTGAGTATATCTCTATCTGGAATAGCATCTTCCAAACTGTTTCTGTGAAAGGTTGGTTCGAGCGGTTGAAATCCCACATATTTATGGTATAATCTATTTGATAAATAAGAATTTTACGAGGGAGATTACGATTATGAAAATTAACAAGATTCTTTGTGTCCTATTTGTAATAGCAGCAGGCTGCTTTCTGGCAGGTACTATTAACCATATTGTAAATACCCATGAAGGATGGTTGTCCTCTCTGTTATTGGCTGGAGGATGCTTGTGCGGAGCATTTGTATTTTATAAAAAGAAATAAGCCAAATCCCAATTTGTCGAGCTGAATAGGCGTTGAATGTTGGTGCAACACGTATTTCAAAAGCTCCGCCGTCTTAATTTGCTTAGGGTAAAAATTATGATATGTTTGTTAGATAAACTTGACAGAGGCCGTATTATGAAAAGAAAGAACAAATTAATTTTGTACAGTTTTTTATTGATTTTAGGACTGTCGGTATTTGTATCTGAAGTGTTTATATTTCAGAAACCGGATGGGATAGTAGGTTTGATGATCTGTATAGTCAGTATTTATCTGATTTTGGGAAGTGCAGTGAAACTGTGTAAGTTGAGCGAAAAATTTACCAATGCACTGTTGAACTTCCTGGATTTGCTGTTCTGGTTGCCCTGATATAAGTTCCATTTTTAAAAACTTCGCCATTCCATGGTATGATACAACCGATAAACAAACTTTAATTTGAGAGGGAACGATTTATG
>JAFQMS010000045.1 GCA_017396145.1 Lachnospiraceae bacterium | reverse complement strand
TTGGTTAGTAAGTATTCTGTTGTATCTTGCGCAAGAGTACACTATTTCGTGGTCAATGAAATAGGACTAGAACATCAAGAAACCCTTTATTTTTCTAGCTTTCCTGTTGTTGCTCCCATTATAACTCGTGAACATCCCTTTAACTATCCCTCCTGTTATCCCTATTAAGTCTTCATCTGTTACTTTAAGAACCATTCCTTTATTACCGTCATCGTTAATATTAACGTGTTCAATTTCTACTTCATATTCTCTTAAAGTTCCATCTGCTGCAGAAATAATAACCGCCTTCCCTTTTTTTATATTCTGCTTTAATCCAATCTCCATGTATTCCATAGCATTGCTTCCGTGATTTTCGATAATCTCTCCGGACATCAATCTGTTTATTGCATTCTTCTCTACATGACCATATATGCCATTTTCATTGTTTTCTTCTATTCGCCCCATTTTACATTCGTTTTCGTAATTTATGCTTCCCACCATTTGCCCTGGTGCACCATCTAATCCCTTTACAATCTGGGATATATTAGATGTATATAAACTTCCATAGTCAATATTCATTAATACATTGGTATCTATATCATTTATTCCATGACCTAGCGCTGCAAATCCCCCTTTATCATTAACATAGGTCATGGTACCAATACCCTGCATATCACTTCTTACCCAAACACCTAATTTATACTCCCCATCTAAAGTACGCACTTTAGGAATTTTAACATTAATATATCCTTCTCCTCTTCGTATTTTCAAAGAAATATCTTCTTTGTCAGTATTCTTAATGATATCCATCATTGCTTTTTTAGTTGTTACTGTCTTTCCTTCCACTTCAACAATATAATCCCCACCTTTAATTATGTTTTGGGCCGGATTACAGGTCATTCCATACTCGTCCTTAATCTCTCCTGCCCCTAAAACCAACAGTCCATTAGTTTCTATATATATTCCCACAGGAATTCCAAGGGGCATGAGTCGTTGTTCTTCTATCACTTCCACATCCACACTTTTTATCTTAAACAACCCAAACATCTTTATATCTGCTGTATATTTCCCCTTCTTTCCATCTTTTGCACTAATTACTTTGTTACTTACTTTTTCTGATTCG
The DNA here is from genome assembly GCA_017396145.1 of Lachnospiraceae bacterium. GTDB lineage: Bacteria > Bacillota > Clostridia > Lachnospirales > Lachnospiraceae > RUG11200. The sequence continues at coordinate 8,434 of JAFQMS010000045.1, read as the reverse complement.
CCACCACCAAAACTTTCTACTTTCGAACTTATAACCTCTATGCTCTCTTCGGAAAACTGTATTGTTGCAGGTAAATCAAATACAAACCCTTCCTCCTGTCCCGCAATCAGTTTTATTTTATCTGGAATCTGACTATCTACATACTGATTCATTAATACACTAATCAGTCCTATATCCAATACAATAGCCATAACAAGTATTGCTTTATATACTCTTTTAGTTTTTTTACTCATAAAAAACAACCATGCCTTTCCATCTTATAAAGATAATAGTCTACATGGTTGTTTTGTCCATTTTTATGTAATTCTATACATATATTAATTATTTTTTTGTTTTAGCTGATTTGCCATTTCTTTCATTTCTTTTGCGCTATCTATTGTTGCTTGTGTTATTTGCGCTCCTCCAAGGATTCTTGCAAGTTCATCAATTATCTCTTCATCTTTAAGTGGTCTAATTAGTGTATTAGTGTTTCCATCTTTAGCACTTTTCTCAATCAAATAATGACTGTCTGCCATTGCAGCAATTTGCGCAAGATGAGTTATACAAATAACCTGTCTGTTGCTGCCTATCACAGAGAGTTTTTCGGCCACCATCTGTGCAGTCCTTCCACTTATTCCCGAATCAATCTCATCAAAAATCTGTGTTTCTACTTCTTCACTGTCCGACATAACACTTTTAATTGAAAGCATTACTCTTGATAATTCACCACCAGAAGCTATTTTAGTAAGTGGTGCTAAAGCTTGTCCCGGATTAGTGGATATCAAAAACTGAAAATCGTCATATCCATTATTACTTATCTGTAATGTCCTCACAAAATCCGGTTCAAATCTAACATCTAGGAAATTAAGTTCCTTAAGCGACTCTCTTATTTTATCACACAAACTATCTGCCCACTTCTTACGAAGGGATGATAATGTGTCCGACTTACACTCCATATCCTTATATAACTCTTTTTGCTTACTCTTTAACATAAGAATATGTTGGTCTTGATTCTCTAAAAGTTCCAGTCTTTTGGCACATTCTTCACCGTATTTGAGTATATCCTCTATAGTTTTGCCATACTTTGACTTTAATAGATTTATTAAATCTAATCTTTTTTCCACTTCCATAAATGTTGCTGGGTCTGAGTCAACATTATCAACATAAGATGACAATTCACCGTTGAAATCACTTATTAATGCCTGAATATCTAGTAGCATATTACTTAGTTGTTCTAGGTTATCATCATACTTCACAACATTTCCTAAGGATTTTATTGCTCTAAGTATGCCATCAGCCACATTATTATTGCCTTCTTCCATTATCTCTGACACTAATGAAAGACCTTCCATTATCTCAGTGGAAGCACTAAGTTTTTTATACTGCGCCTCAATATCTTCATCTTCCCCATGTATTAACTTTGCATTATTTATTTCATCTAATTCATATCTGCAAAGGGAAATCTCCCTGTTTTTCTTATCTTCATCAACATTAAGTTCATCCAACTGTCTTTGTACATCTTTATATTCCTTATGAATAGCATATACCTGTTCTTTATAAGTTGAAATCTCTTCTTTTCCATAATCATCTACAATATCTAAATGATTCTTCTTATTAAGTAGTAACTGATTGTCATGCTGACCATGTATATCAATTAACAAACTTGCAATCTCTGCCAGAGCAGATACAGTAACTATCTGAGAATTAATCTTACATGTACTTCTTCCATTAGAAGAAATCTTCCTTGTGATAATCACTTCATCTTCGTCAACAGCAATATCATAGTCTAAAAGTCGTTCTTTAATAGAATCATTAATAGAAAAAACAAGCTGTACCAATGCATGGTCACAGCCTTGTCTCACAATATCACCCTTTAGTTTTGCACCAAGGGCAAGGTTGATTGAGCCAATAATTATAGACTTTCCCGCACCGGTTTCACCGGTCAGAATATTAAGTCCTTCCTTAAACTCTACATCAACCTCATCTATTATAGCCAAATTTTTAACATGTAAATTAAGTAACATATACCCCAACCTTTATCTCTAGAATTTGTGTTTACATGCGCTACACACGTATTTTATCTTAGTACCACCAAATAATCCTGCACTCTTTTTAGCAGAAACAAATGTGCTTCCACACTTCGGACAACTTCCATGCATATCATACTTTGGCTCTTCTATCTCTTCCGATGCTGGAGTCACATTAGGATCATTAATCTGAAATACTGACTGACTTGGCATCTGAACTGGTACAGGCTTTGGAAGTGGGTCTGGCTCTGGTTCCTTCTCAGGTTCTTCTATTGGAATAGCCGCAATTGTCTTAGGCTGCTTTACAGGTTGTTCAACAACTGGTTCAGGCTGTGGCGTTACCACAGGTTCCGGTTCTGCTACAACAACAGGTGTTGGCTGTGGTGCTGCTACAGGTTCTGGTGCTGGTGCACTTTCTTCTGCCCCTGAGTGTGAAACCTCTATTACTGCTCCAGCATTCTCAAACATAGCTTTATACTTTTGCGCTGTTGCAGCGTCAAGTCCTTCAAACAATATACTAGGCATAGTATCAACATACTTTGAAGCATCTCCCATACCAATACCTTTTATCTCCATAATTGTAGCAAGAAATTCTATCTCATCTGCATTAAGTCCCACTAATTTTAAAGTATATAACATATACATCACTCCTTTTTATAAACTTCAAAAACCTTTATTCATCCCAATTATGATACACCATCTGAACATCATCATCCTCGTCAAGTAAATCAAGAGTTTTGTTAATGTTCTTAATATCCTTCTCGTCAGTTAATTCAACCCATGTCTGTGGTATCATTGTAACTTCAGCCTGAGCCATTACAATTCCTGCTTCAGATAAAACTTCACTCACCTGTCCACAAGAATCCGGATCAGTTAAAATCTCAAAACTGTCTTCTTCTTCATTAAAATCTTCGGCTCCTGCATCTAATGCAAGCATCATAAGTTCATCTGCATCCATATCACATTCTTCTTTGTCAATGATTATCTGACCTCTTCTGTCAAACATAAATGATACGCAACCTTGTGTACCTACATTACCATTGCCCTTAGTAAATGCATTACGAACATTAGATGCTGTTCTGTTCTTATTATCTGTTAGTGCCTCAACTATAATAGCAGTACCATTTGGTCCATAACCTTCATATGTAACTAATTCATAGTTGCATGCACTTGCATCTCCTGCCGCTTTCTTAACACTTCTATCTATTGTATCATTAGGCATATTGTTAGCTTTTGCCTTTGCAATAACGTCTTTAAGTTTGCTATTAGTATTAGGGTCTGGTCCACCCTCTTTAACAGCCACTGCTATCTCTCTGCCGAGTTTGGTAAATATCTTACCTTTAGCTGCATCATTCTTTTCTTTTTTATGTTTTATATTAGCGAACTTTGAATGTCCTGACATTCTAACTTCCTCCACACATAACTATCATTTTTTCTATTTAAACTATAATATTGTATCACTAATTTTTAATAATAACAAGTATAAACACAAAATTTATATTTAAATAGCCATTTTTGCTATATCCTGGGCAACCATTAGTGTCTGATTTGTTGTCTTAACTGCGCACATTACAGTGTCATCACCTGCTATAGAACCTACTATTCCATCTATATCCAATGCGTCCACTGCCGCTGCCACTGCCATTGCCATACCTGGTACAGTCTTTATCACAATGATGTTTTCAGCGGTGTTAACAGATAGGAAACCATCTTTTAGCACACGAATATACTTTTGTTTCATATCATACTTTGGGCTTTCCAAAATAACATATTTTTGCCTACCATCAGGAGTAGCTACTTTCGTAAGGTTAAGTTGTCTTATATCTCTTGATATTGTTGCCTGAGTAACATTATATCCTTGGGCCATAAGCATATCAGCTAAATCTTCCTGTGTTTCAACAACATTCTCTTTAATTAGTTCTACTATTTTTTCCTGTCTTATTTTTTTCATTATAGACTAATCCTCTTTTCTGATAATACTTGCGTTATCTTCTAACGCCTACATTACCAAACTTTGCGCTCAACACATCAAAATACTTTCTATCACCCACAACCATGAGTTTTGTCTTTTCTTTTGCTCTTTGAATTACAATTCTATCATGTTGTCCGAGCTTTGTTCCACTTCTACCATCAAATGTGACAATAACTTCCTCTTCTTTAACTTTCCTGCTTTCCAATATCTCAATAACTACCTCATCTTTATCCGATACAACTATACTTCTATTAGATATACCATGAGAGCATATTGGCGTAATAATCATTACAGAAGTATTTGGTTTTACAATTGGTCCTCCGGCGGAAAGATTATACCCTGTAGAACCGGTTGGCGTGGAAACAATTATTCCATCGCCCATATATTTTGCAACCATCTCATCATTAACATATATATTGGTACTTATAATTCTTGAATATCCATTTCTAGAAACTACAACATCATTCAATGCAATATCGCATCCTATGTACTCACCACCAGAATATATGCCTCCCATTAGCATCATTCTCTCTTCAATACGGTAGTCTTCTTTTCTAATACAAGTTATTGCTTCTTTAATTCTATTATACTCCACCTCTGCAAGATATCCAAGTGTTCCAAGATTAATTCCTAAAATAGGTATATCTAATGGTGCGAGTTCCTTGGCAGAGCGTATTATAGTTCCATCTCCACCTAAAACTATAGCACAATCAAAATCATCTTTTAATTTTTCCTTATCAATATAACCATCTTCCTGATAAATACTTCCATACATAGTTATATCTTCACACAAAAAACCTTCTCTTTCTAAGCGTTCACACACCTCTCCTGCCACACGACCATCTGTATCCTTACTAGTATTAGAAATAATGCAAAACTTTTTCATACATTTCCTCCATGAGCCATAAATGCCTCTTCTACAAGTTTTGTATAGTCAACATCTGCAAGCAATTCCCCTGTTTGAGTTTTCTCAATAAACATCAAATATTCAATATTACCCTCTGGTCCGGTTATCGGAGAATAATCAAGTTCTTTAACAGAAAACCCTATGCTAGTTGCACAGGTAACAACTTTTTCAATCACCTGAACATGAACCTTTTTATCTCTTACAACGCCTTTTTTACCCACATTCTCTCTTCCCGCTTCAAATTGTGGCTTTATAAGACATACCATTTGTCCATTATCCTTTAACAATTCGTATGCCGGCGGAAGAATTTTATCCAAAGAAATAAATGACACATCTACAGTTGCAAAATCAATCACATCAGCAAACATATCTTTTGTGGCATATCTAAAATTAGTATTTTCCATTACCACAACTCTGTCATCACTTCTAAGTTGCCAGCACAACTGGTTAGTACCTGAATCTACTGCATATACCTTCTCTGCGTTGTTTTGTAACATACAGTCAGTAAATCCTCCTGTAGAAGAACCTATATCCAGACATATCATTTTATCAAAATCAAGTTGCCATATTTCAACAGCCTTTTCAAGTTTCAACCCTCCACGGCTAACATATCTAAGTTGATTACCCTTTATTGTGATATTAACTTTTTCATCAAATTGTGCTCCGGCCTTATCCTCTCTTTGTCCATCTACTAAGACATTCCCGGACATAATCAGCGCTTTAGCTTTTTCTCTTGAAGGCGCAAGATTCTTCTTGACCATTAGCACATCTAATCTCTCTTTCATACCTCTTCTCCTACCATTGCAAGTAATGAAGCAACTACATAAGTTCCTCTATTATATGCACTCTAATACTTTTTTGCATATTCTTTTCATATCTAAACCATACAAATCTAAAAGTAATTCTCTATCTCCATGTTCAATGTATTCATTAGAAATGGCCCCGATAATGCATGAAGTATTCTTGCAGTTCTTCTTTCCTATATAGGCCGCTATTGCCTCTCCCACGCCACCACTTTCAATGTTATCTTCTAAAGTGACAATTACATCATTGTCCTCAATAAGTTGGTCAAGAAGGTGCGTATCAAGTGGCGCTGCGAATCTCAAATTAACGACTGTTCCATCAATTCCCTCAGACATTAACAATTTGTATAGTTCATAGGCTTTGTTACTTAGGCTTCCTATATAACATATGGCTACCTTCTTATCCTGTCGTTCATTTCCTTTGTGAATAATGTAACCTTTACCTTTTTTAATATCCTCATAACTGTAGTCGTCGTAGACTTCATTAACTAATTCTTCTAAAACTCTTCCTCTCGGATATCTAATTGCTACAGGTTCGTTTAAAGACAAAGCCATCTCTAGCATATGATTAAGTTCCCTGTCACTGCCGGGAGCCATAACTGTAAGTCCCGGAATATGTGTAAGGTATGACAGGTCATACACTCCTTGGTGCGTAGAACCATCCTTACCAACAATTCCTGCTCTATCCACTGCGAATACAACATGCTTACCGGTAAGACACACATCATGAATAATTTGATCATAGGCTCTTTGCAAAAATGTTGAATACACTGCAACTACCGGTTTTAAACCTGCTGCTGCCATTCCTGCTGCAAATGTAACAGCATGTTCTTCTGCAATCCCCACATCACATATTCTATCAGGAAACTCCTTGGCAAAAGCCGATAATCCTGTTCCTGAAGGCATAGCTGCCGTTACAGTCACGATTTTAGAGTCTTTCTTTGCCAGTTCCACTATTTTATTGGAAAAACACTCTGTATAAGTCAGGTAATTAATTGGATTTAGAATTTCACCTGTCTTTGGATCAAAAGGTTCTATACCATGGAATTTTGGAGAATTTTCCTCTGCATGGCGATAACCTTTACCTTTCTTTGTAACCACATGTACAAGCACTGGTGTTTTAGCTGCAAAGGCAGTGTGAAACGCCTTTACCAAAAGTTCTAAATCATGACCATCTATAGGTCCGATATAGGTTATTCCCATTTCTTCGAATAACATTCCCGGAACAACAAGTCCCTTTATTGAATCTTTAGTCTGTTTTAACTTATCCGCTATCTTATCGCCTAACTTAGGTAATTTCCTAAGAGCATTTTCCACATTATCCTTAAATTCTGCGTAAGTTTCTCCTGTACGAACCTTACCCAGATAACTTGCCATTCCACCTACATTTTCTGATATAGACATATTATTATCGTTGAGAACAATAACCATATTTCCTTTATGTCTTCCAGCATTGTTAAGAGCCTCAAAACTCATCCCCCCTGTTAATGCACCATCGCCAATTACAGCTGCAACTTTATAATTTTGATGTTGTATCTGTCTTGCTTTGGCATATCCCAATGCCACCGACACAGAAGTTGAACTATGTCCGGTATTAAATGCATCACATGAACTCTCTTCTTCTTTAGGAAATCCTGATATCCCCTGATAATTTCTTAAAGTATCAAATTCCTTTCGGCGTCCGGTTAAAATCTTATGAGTGTAAGATTGATGTCCTACGTCAAATATCAGTTTATCCTGAGGAAAATTCATACATAAATGAAGTGCCATTGTAACTTCTACGGCTCCTAAATTAGAAGCAAGATGTCCACCGGTTTTTCCAACATTTTTTATTAGAAATTTTCTTATTTGCTCCGCCAATTCAGGCAAATTTTCTTTATTAATCTTTTTTATATCATTTGGTTCATTAATCTGTTCTAAAAACCTTTTCAAATCTAAACCTCCATTTTTACTTTTCTCTGGTAATAAGTTCCTTAACCAATTCAAGTAAAAATTCATTATTATATTTCCTGATTATATTCATGGCCTCTAAAGACATCTCTTCAACGTACTTTTTGGCTTTTTCGACACCATATAAAGTAACATAAGTTGTCTTATTATTCTTATCATCACTTCCCACAGGCTTACCTATCACAGTTGCATCACCTGTAACATCAAGAATATCATCTTGTATCTGAAATGCAAGTCCTATAAGACATCCCGCCTTTTCCAGTTCTTTTACTTCTTCCTCTTTAGCTCCACCAAGGATTGCACCTATACATAAAGAGGCTTCAATTAATGCACTTGTCTTTAACCTATATACAAAATCAAGCATATCCTTATCTAAAGGTTTATTGTTCTTATCATTTTCCACATCTACAGCCTGTCCGCCAAGCATACCATAAAGTCCGGGTTTTCTTGTAAGAACCTTTAAGGCATTAGCCACACCTATATAGTCATTATTATCATTAAAACCATAGGATGCCACTTCATAAGCATATCCTAAAAGTCCATCCCCTGCTAAAATTGCCATAGCCGGTCCGTACACTACATGTGTAGTCTTTCTTCCCCTTCTAAATTCATCATTATCCATATCTGGTAAATCATCATGCACTAAGGAATACGAATGAATCATCTCTATTGCAGCCATAAATCTTTCCAGCGCATCTACATTCTTATTATCCTTGGCAAACATCTTATATGCTTCCATCATAAACAGTGGGCGAAGTCTCTTTCCACCTGCCATCACACTGTAATTCATAGCTTC
>JAFQMS010000044.1 GCA_017396145.1 Lachnospiraceae bacterium | reverse complement strand
TTTTTTATTTTTTTTTAAATTTTATATAACACATTTACTAATTAATGTCCCAACATTCCCCCTACCATTCCACCTATAGCACAAATAATTAATGGCAATACAATGCTTTCTTCTACTTTTCCACCATTTACCAAAACGGAAATAATCAATACTGTGCAAAAGAATACAAAGCCATACATCATTCCACACAAAAATCTTCGTTTTTCACTCTTTTTCCCTATGTAAATTCCCCCAACAAAACTGGCAATAAAATATATAAAGAAAACATACAGTTTTAACTGACTATTATGTGCGATTCCTTTATATAGCATCCCAGCCGCCAAAACCATACTCACAACAGACACAGCCGCTGAAAGCAAAAAAGCCTTAAAAGTATATATAAGTTTTTTCCCTGATTCTTGACTCACTTCATTTTCTCCAAATCATTTTTCACTATATATATATTCTAAGACCTTTTTTCTTATTCTTTATATCATGTTTCTTTTACTGTTTATATTCTTTACATACCTTCCGGATTCATGCTTTGCCATCTGTAGGAATCTGTGCACATTCTGTCTAGGTCATACCTAGCTTCAAATCCAAGTTCTTCTTTAGCCTTACTTGCATCTGCATAGCAACACGCAATATCGCCACTTCTTCTCTCAACTACAGTATATGGAATCTTAGTGTTACTAGCCTTTTCAAATGCATGAACCATTTCAAGCACACTTACGCCTTTTCCTGTACCAAGATTGTATATATGAACCTTTCTTTCAGGTGCATCTCCATTAACAATCCTTCCTATTAAATCAAGTGCTTTTACATGACCTATTGCAAGATCTACAACATGAATATAATCCCTTACTCCGGTTCCATCCGGTGTATCATAGTCATCTCCAAATATTCGAAGTTCTTTTCTCTTACCAACACATACCTGAGTAATGTATGGCATCAAATTGTTAGGAATACCTTTAGGACTTTCACCTATCAGTCCACTTTCATGTGCTCCTATAGGATTAAAGTATCTAAGCAACACTATATTCCAACTATTATCCGACACAAATATATCTGTAAGTATCTGTTCAAGGAACAACTTTGTTCTTCCATAAGGATTAGTGGCACTAAGCGGAAACTCTTCCCTAATAGGAACTGTTTTAGGATTGCCATACACTGTTGCTGAGGAACTAAACACCATATTCTTAACGCCAAACTCTTTCATCACTTCACAAAGACACAGTGTTCCGTATACATTATTATTATAGTACTCCATAGGCATTTCCACAGACTCGCCAACAGCCTTTAAACCTGCAAAATGAATTACTGCGTCTATCCTTTCAGTCTCAAAGATACTGCTTAATGCCTCTTTATCCCTGATATCTTCTTTATAAAATGGTATGCAACATGATGAAATCTTTTCGATTCTTCTTACAGCTTCTTCACTGGAATTAGAAAGATTGTCAACAATAACTACCTCATATTCTGCTTTTATCAGTTCTATACAAGTATGACTCCCAATATAGCCTGCTCCACCGGTAACTAAAATCTTCATATACCATTCTCCATTTTGAGATATTAATAATCACTACTTATCCTGATCAGGTTTTTCAACTTCTAGAATAGCAGCTTTCTTCATTGGAATTCTACAGTTTTTATTGTTACCAAATTCTACAATAACTACCTCATCCATAACATCAATAACAACGCCATAAAACCCACTGCTAGTTAAGATACTGTCTCCAGTTTCTACAGAACTAACTAGTGCCTCATGCTCTCTTTCCTGCTTCTTTTGTGGTCTGATTGCAATAAAATAGAAAAATGCAATTACAACTCCAAGATAAATTAACATAGGAAGTAACGCACCTAGTCCTCCTGCCTCAGCCTTTGCAATAGTAAATGTCAATAAATTCATTCTAATTTCCTCCTGATATCTTTTCTAATTTTTCTTTCTTATATTCTTGATATTTATTTAAATCAATGGCTTCCCTAATCTCTTCCATCATAGTGTTATAGAAATACAAATTATGAAGCACCATTAATCTCAATCCTAGCATTTCTTTTGCTTTAAGCAAATGTCTTATATAAGCCCTTGAGTAGTTTTTGCATGCCGGACACTGACACCCCTCTTCAATAGGTCTGTCATCTGTCTCATACATTGCATTCATAAGATTTATTTTTCCATTGTTGGTATATGCATGTCCATGTATTCCATTCCTTGCCGGATACACGCAATCAAAGAAATCTACTCCTCTGTCTACAGCTTCTAATATGTTCGCAGGTGTTCCAACACCCATTAAATATACCGGTTTATTATCAGGTAGATATGGAACAGTTTTTTCTATTATGTTATACATTTCCTCGTGGCTTTCTCCAACAGCCAACCCGCCTAATGCATATCCATCCAAATCAAGTTCAGCAATCTGTTTTGCATGCTCTATTCTGATATCTTCATACACGCCACCTTGATTTATTCCAAATAACATCTGATTCTTATTGATAGTTCTTTCTAGTGAATTCAGCCTGTTCATCTCATTTTTGCATCTTTTAAGCCATCTGGTGGTTCTGTTAACAGAATCCATCATATATTCTCTAGTCGCCGGATGAGGTGGGCACTCATCAAATGCCATAGCTATTGTTGACGCCAAATTAGACTGTATCTGCATACTTTCTTCCGGTCCCATAAATATCTTTCTACCATCAATATGGGAATTAAAATATACGCCTTCTTCCTTTATCTTTCGTAATCCTGCCAGAGAAAATACCTGGAAACCACCTGAATCTGTAAGGATCGGCTTATCCCAGTTCATAAACTTATGAAGTCCGCCCATCTCATATACTACCTTGTCTGAAGGTCTTACATGCAGATGATAAGTATTACTAAGTTCAACCTGAGTCTTTATTTCTTTTAAATCCATAGTAGACACCGCACCTTTTATAGCCGCTAATGTTCCTACATTCATAAACACAGGAGTCTTAATCACACCATGCACTGTATGAAATTCTCCGCTTCTAGCCCTGCCATCGCGATTAATTACTTTAAACATTTCATTCTCCATTCGTCATTCATATCAATAACACTGACTTGTCTGCATTACAATACAATATAACTTCTTCAATTAAGCACTTTAATTAGTATACATATTAAGTAATTTTATTTCAATAATAAGTTTAATATTAATAAAACTTTCACATATTTATCATCCTTATAATATCATTAAAATTGCCCATAAAAATATGCATTTCCTTAATCTTTATTCTATACATTCCTTAAAATGAGTGGTAAAATATATGTATGTTTTTTAATTGTACGAATTGCATGAAAATTATATGTAATCTAGGCAATACGCACTGTTATACCATAATATATTAAAAATAATTCAATTCAAAATGGAGGATTATTATGAATTATTCAGACATAAAGATTATTGCAGACAAACTTCAATCTAATCTTTCTAAAGTACTTGTAGGTAAAGAAGATACCTGCACATTGCTTCTTACCACACTTTTTGCTGGTGGTAACCTTTTGATGGAAGATGCACCGGGAACAGGTAAAACATTACTTGCCAAAACCCTTTCAAAATCAATATCTGCAGATTTTTCCCGTATTCAGTTCACTCCTGACTTACTACCTTCTGATATCACGGGTATCAACTACTATAATCCTAAATCAGGAGAATTTATATTAAATAAAGGTCCTGTTTTTTCTAACATTGTCCTTGCTGACGAGATAAACCGTGCCACACCTCGTACCCAGTCTTCACTTTTAGAGTGTATGGAAGAAAAACAGGTGACTATTGATGGCACAACTCACAAATTAAAGGCACCTTTTTTTGTAATCGCAACTCAGAACCCTATTGAAACAGCTGGTACATTTCCACTTCCGGAAGCCCAACTTGACCGTTTTATGATGAAAATTAATGTTGGATTCCCTGATGCAGAAGAAGAACTTGCAATTATTGACCGTTTTAAAGGTGCAAATCCTTATGACACCATTGAAAGCGTATGTACAACTGACGAACTCAACGAGATATTCTCACTAATTAGTCAGACTTATATATCAAATGAACTTAAAGAATACATTGTGCAAATTATTCATCTTACAAGAACTGCAGAAGGTACTCAATTAGGTGTTAGTCCTCGTGGAACCCTGGCATTTATCAGGGCTTTAAGCGCTTATGCTGCAATTAAAGGAAGAGATTATGTAATTCCAGAAGACATAAAATACCTTGCACCTTATGTTTTGGCTCATAGAATTGTTACAACTCAATCATACAATAGCAAAAATAATGCTCTTAATATTGTATACGACATACTTGATTCAGTTCCTGTACCTACAGAAGATTTCACAAAATAAAAAAGTAAAAGGAGTTTTTTATGAATATTCTTTCCGTTTTACTTGGTGGTGTTATAATCTATTCCCTATGTAAACACTTTTATAATCGTTTTTGGGACAAAAACCTAACTGTATCTTTGTCCTTTTCAAAAAACGAGGCTTATGTAGGCGAGAAAATAAAACTCTACGAGGTCATTACTAACAAAAAGATAATGCCAGTACCTCTATTAATGGTAAAGTTTGCAACTTCCAGATATCTAAAGATTTCTGATGCAAGCAATAACAGTTCCTTTAGTAATGTCACAGATAAATATTATAGAAATGATGTACTTAACTTAGGTTTATACCAAAAGGTAACCAGAACCTTAGAAGTAGAATGTACTCACAGAGGATATTTCCCTATAAATTCCCTTGATTTAGTATATCACGATTTAATTTTTGGCTATAAAGACGTTATTTCTTTCCCTTGTGATATTTCTTTATATGTTTTACCTAAGATGTTAGATTTAAAAACCTATGAACCGGAATATAAGAACATTATGGGAGATATTATATGCAAAAGATTAATTAACGAAGACCCATTTGAATTTAAAGGGATTAGAGATTATCAGATTTTCGATTCCATGAAGTCTATTAACTGGAAAGCTTCTGCTCGTGGTGGTTCCTTAAAGGTTAATGAGAAAAATCATACCTCAAGCGTAAGCGTTACTATCCTTTTAAACCTTGAATCGAGAACTGCTACCCGTAACAACGAAACAGATGAAGCGGCTATAAGTCTTGCTGCTCGTTTTGCTTGCGACCTTGTTAATCAGGGTATTAATCTAAGTTTTATTACTAATGCCGCCCCAAAAGGTGGGAATAATGCTACCAACATCGACTCAGGATGTGGTTCTAATCATCTAGACAATATTATGCATACTCTTGCTCGTCTAGAACCATCCAATATATGTGTTGATTTTCATGACATATTAGAGCATTACGATAAAACCGCAGGGGATAACAATTATGGAATTATTATTTCCACACGAACAGGCACCGCCATTCGTTCCCTAATAAACACACAGTTTTCGTCAAGTTTTGTTTTCGTCTTACCATACAACAAATATGATGAATTAAGTACAAGTGATAAATCCATTAAAAACTGTACAACCTATTATATAAACGATTAAAGTAACCTTTTAATTATAGATTAGTGTTATTAACACATTGAAGCGAGGATTAATATGAAGACAAAAACTTATGATGCCCTTGTCAATTTAATAAATACCTCATGTATCTATATACTTATACTCTCCCTTTTCTTTACACTTCAAGGAAGAAGTTATGATATTTCGAGGACAATTATCCTACAGACATTAGGTGTATGCTCTGTAACTTTCCTTTACTTTTTCTTAAGAAAATATGTAAATAATCTTGCTATTTTTATCTTAATGCATATTACACCTACTGTTTTATATATCTTGTTCTTTACAGCACCTACAGAACGATACCTGTACTTCGCAGTTTTTATAGTAGTATTTCCATTAATTTCAATGGCAATGAAGTATAACGCAAAACCACAAAAATTAACCGCAATGGGATTTGCTCCAATATTAATGATACTCTTATTTTACTTATCCGTAGCAGAGAACAATACTAAACTTCAAAGTATCTTGTCAATTCTCACCTTTGTATTTGTTATTTTGGTTATTATCAACTCTTATCTTGTTAATACATACAACTTCATCACATCAAACGATACTGCCATTGGTGAGACTTTATCTATAAGAAAAGCAAGTAGCAAGTTTTTCAAGATACTCCTTGTACTCACTTGTATTTTTTGTTTGTTATTTTCAAATCTGTCAAGTAACTTTGTTTTTAAATATTTTAGGGCTTTTTTGTATAAAATAATGTCACTTATAGCCAGATTTTTTGTTACCGAAACCAAAGAAGAATTCATTATGCCTTCTGTTCCACCTGTTGACGCATTTGACGCCCAGGAGGGAGCTACTGCTACTATGCCACCAAAAGAGGATTTACCTCTTAATTTAGATGTTCCAATCTGGTTAATTTATCTTGTTGCAATCCTTTTTGGCATATTTGTAATTATTCTAACAGTGTATCTTGTTGTAAAACACTTTAAAAAGACATCAGTCAACCTTGAAGATGTTCATGAATTTGTTTCTCCATTTGAGAAAACTACCAAAATAAAAGAAGCAAAGAAAAAGAAAAAAGTTAACGAGGGTTTTGGATTATTTGCTAGTTACGATAAAAGAATTCGCAAGATATTCAAAAAAACTATTGATAAAAACATGAATCCATTTATCAAAATAAACAAAACACATACTCCTACTCAACTTTGTGACTCTACAGAATGTGGCTTTGAAAAATCCAGTGAATATGCGGACTTAAGAGGTATATATTATAAAGCAAGATATAGTAATAAGGATATTACAAAATCAGATTACAACGAAGCAAAACAGTTAGGCGAAGTAATTATCAGCGAAAGTAAATAACAATTATCTAATACCTATAATATTAAAAGGAGGCAAACCATGATTAAAAAATATGTTTCAGGAACACCTATTAATACTGACGCTATCATCAATCAGAAAAAATATGAAAACCATTCCTTAGCCAGTTTAAGTTACTTTAATTTTTCTACAAATAAGGATACTCTTACTCTAAGTTACCCTCTGTCGAAAGAGGATGCTATATACGGACTTGGTGAGGCAAATCGCGGTATTAACAAAAGAGGTTACAGGTATTCTTCATTTTGCAGTGATGACCCAAATCACACTGAAGAAAAAGAATCTCTATACGGTGCACATAATTTCATTATTGTAGATGGTTTAAAGACTTTCGGCGTATTCGTTGACTGTCCTTCAAAAGTAGAATTTGATATTGGATACACCGAATACGACAAACTTACTATCTCTTGTGTAAGCGATGTTGCTATATATATTATCAATGGCAATTCATGTCTTGATATAGTAAGTCAATTTCGTGAAATCATAGGGCAAAGTTACATTCCACCTAGATGGGCATTTGGATATCAGCAATGTAGATGGAGTTATATGTCTGCCGAAGAAATCAGGAATGTTGTGAAAAAACATAGAGAAATCAATATTCCTTTAGATGCAGTATATATGGATATTGATTATATGGAGCGTTATAAAGATTTCACAATTAATAATGATACCTTCCCTGATTTCGAAAACTTTGTAAAAGAAATGCAATCAAGCAATATACATCTTGTACCAATTATTGATGCAGGTGTTAAAATTGAGGAAGGCTACGACATCTACGAAGAAGGTGTTAAAGACAATCATTTTTGCAAAGACGCACAAGGCAACGACTTTGTCGCAGCCGTATGGCCAGGGTATACCCATTTTCCTGACTTCCTGAACTCTACCACAAGAAAATGGTTTGGTCACAAATATAAATTCCTTATAGATAAAGGTATTGACGGCTTTTGGAATGATATGAATGAACCCGCAATATTTCATAGTGCTAACGGCATTGAAAATGCTATTAATCTATTAAGGGATATTGACACCAAAAGAATTACTCCTTATGAAGAGGATGAAGTAGAAAAACTTTTCAAATTAAAGGATGCCCTTGGAAATCTTTCTAACCAGACTTCTGATTATGAAAGTTTCTATCATAATATGGATGGCAAAACTATACGTCATGATAAAGTTCACAACTTATATGGATATAATATGACAAGAGCTGCAGGTGAAGCATTTGACGAAATAGAACCTAACAAAAGACTTCTGCTTTTCTCCCGTTCTTCATATATAGGAATGCATCGCTACGGTGGAATATGGACAGGGGATAATCATTCATGGTGGTCACATATTCTTCTATCAATCAAAATGATGCCATCCCTTAATATGTGTGGTTTTATGTATGTAGGTTCTGATATTGGTGGCTTTGGATGTAATACTTCAAGAGACCTTCTTCTTCGTTGGCTTGCATTTGGAATCTTCACTCCATTAATGAGAAATCATTCAGCCCTTGGGACTAGACAACAAGAAGTATACCAGTTTGAAAATACGGAAGAATTCAAGAATGTAATCGACATAAGATATTCACTAATTCCTTATCTTTATAGTGAATATGTTAAATCAGCATTAAACAATTCAATGTATTTTAGACCTTTAGCCTTCGATTATCCAGAAGACGAAATCGCTAGAGATGTTGAAGACCAACTTATGCTTGGGGAAGGACTGATGATAACTCCTGTATATACGCAAAACGCAAAGAGGCGTTATGTATATCTTCCAGAAGACATGCTCTACATTCGTTTTAAGGGATATGACAAGAAAGAGGTTAAAGTATTAGAAAAGGGACATCACTCTATAGATGTAGCTTTAGACGAAGTACCACTCTTTGTAAAGAAGAATCACATTCTATTGCTAACAAAGCCGGAAATGAGTACTGCTGATTTAAACTATGACAAGTTTGATTTATACTGCTACAACCCTGACACTTCATCTGTTACCTATAAGTTGTTCAATGATGATGGATATTCAAAGGATTATATGAATCCAGAGAATTTCAATACCCTTCAAATTGAAAAGAAAGATGGCAATATTGAAATAAAGGCTGCAACACCTGTTCATTTGAATATGAATATATATGAATAAGAAATAATACTAAATAACAAAAGTCCTTTCTCTACTTAGTTGCATGGCAAATGCGAGAGAAAGGACTTTTTTATTCTTATTTATATTATCAAATTAATCGTTCTTACATCATACCCATTCCTGGATTACCTGCGCCCATATCTGGCTCATCTTTCTTAATATCAGCAACAACTGATTCTGTAGTAAGAAGTGTTGAAGCAACGCTTGTTGCGTTCTGTAATGCGCTTCTTGTAACCTTTGCTGGGTCTAAGATACCGTTTTCTACCATGTTAACATATTCTTCATGAAGAGCATCAAATCCCATTCCAACTTCAAGTTCTCTTACCTTGTTAACAATAACAGCGCCTTCTAAACCAGCATTAGATGCAATCTTACTAAGTGGAGCTTCAAGTGCCTTGTATATGATTCTTGCACCAGTCTTTTCATCACCATCTAAGGTTTCAATAACTTTAGCCAACTTCTTAGATGCGTGGATGTATGCTGAACCACCACCTGCTACAATACCTTCTTCAACTGCAGCTTTAGTTGCAGCCAAAGCATCCTCAAGACGAAGCTTATTCTCTTTCATCTCAGTTTCTGTTGCAGCACCAACTCTGATAACTGCTACACCACCTGAAAGCTTAGCAAGTCTTTCCTGAAGTTTTTCTCTATCGAATTCAGAAGTAGTTTCTTCAATCTGAGCCTTAATCTGAGCAATTCTAGCCTGAATCTCAGCGTCGTTTCCTTCACCATCAACAATGATAGTGTTCTCTTTTTCAACCTTAACTGATTTACAACGTCCTAACTGGTCAAATGTTGTATCCTTAAGTTCAAGACCTAATTCTTCAGAGATAACTGTACCACCTGTTAAGATAGCGATATCCTGAAGCATTGCTTTTCTTCTGTCACCATATCCTGGAGCCTTAACAGCAACAACTGTAAATGTTCCTCTAAGTTTATTAATAACTAAAGTAGTTAAAGCTTCACCTTCAACATCCTCAGCAATAATTAATAACTTAGCGCCTGACTGAACAACCTGCTCAAGCACTGGAAGGATATCCTGTGTATTAGAAATCTTCTTGTCTGTAATAAGAATGTAAGGATTTTCAAGGTTAGCAACCATCTTATCCATATCTGTTGCCATGTATGCCGATACATAACCTCTGTCAAACTGCATACCTTCAACAAGGTCAAGTTCAGTCTTCATTGTCTTAGACTCTTCAATAGTGATAACACCATCATTAGATACCTTTTCCATTGCATCTGCAACTAACTGTCCAACAGTCTCATCTCCGGCAGAAATAGCTGCAACCTTAGCAATCTGGTCTTTACCTGTAATAGCCGAACTCATCTCACTAATAGCCTCAACGCATACATCAGTTGCCTTCTTCATACCCTTTCTTAAGATGATTGGGTTAGCACCTGCTGCAAGATTCTTCATTCCTTCATGAATCATAGCCTGTGCAAGTACTGTTGCTGTAGTTGTACCATCACCTGCAACATCGTTAGTCTTAGTTGCAACTTCTTTAACAAGCTGAGCACCCATGTTCTCAAACTGATCTTCTAATTCAATCTCTTTAGCAATTGTAACGCCATCATTAGTAATAAGTGGTGCGCCAAATGATTTCTGTAATACCACGTTTCTTCCCTTTGGTCCAAGTGTTACGCTTACTGTATCTGCCAACTGGTTAACACCAGCTTCAAGAGCAACTCTTGCATCTGCTCCGTATTTAATCTGCTTTGCCATCGTTAAAATTCCTCCTAATTTTCACTCTTTAATCTCAATTACTCAGTCTAGTCATGCCAAACTAACGATTAATATTAATCTTCTACTATAGCAACAATATCGCTCTGCTTTACAACAACGTATTCATCATCGCCTAATTTAACATCTGTGCCTGAATACTTCTGATATATTACTCTATCGCCAACTTTAACCTGCATGGTAACTTCTTTACCGTCTACCATTCCACCTGGTCCAACAGCAATAACATCTGCGTACTGTGGCTTTTCCTTAGAACTCTGTGTTAAAATTATTCCTGACTTAGTTGTCTCCTCTGCCACTGCCTGTTTCAATACTACCTTATCTCCTAGTGGTACTAACTTCATAATAATTTCCTCCAAACTAAAACTTTTTTACACATTAGCACTCACCAAGTTAGAGTGCTAATCACTATTGACTATCTTATTACATTTTTTCTTATAATGCAAGTACTTATATTAGATTTTCTTGGAATTTATTATTTTTTATCTACTGAAATCTTCTCATCTCTTGCATAATAAAATAAATACTGTTGAGCATATCCTCCATATTCACCAAAATGCTCTTTTGCAAACTCACTTATTATCCTTTTATCAGTTTCTTTTCCAAAGTACATTTTCTCCATAATCCTTTTAATCCACACATCCACAGGAAATGCATCTCTTTTATCTAAGGAAAACAATGCGACGCAATTAGCAACCTTTTCTCCCACACCTTTTATCTGGCATAGATACTTTATAACATTTTCTCCATCTAGCGCCCTTGCGTCTTTCTCATTAATCTCCCCTGACAGTACCTTATTTACCGCATCATACAGATATGGAGCACGAAATCCTGTTTTTAATTTAATAAAATCCTCTATTGTGCACCCAGCCATCTGTCTAGGGGTAGGAAATGCGTAATATGGTTTACCATCTACATTTCCAAGGTAAGTTCCCCATCTTTTAGATATATCAAATACAATCTTTTTAATATGTGGAATCTGTTTGTTTTGAGAAATAATAAATGAAATCAACATCTCAAAGAAGTCCTGATTCATTATTCTAACCCCTGACTTTTCTTCAATTGCCTCTTTTAGTTTCTTATCTTTGCTTAGAAGAGACTTTTTAATCTCTCCATAATCCCTGTCTAGGTCAAAGTACCTAATCCATTTTTCTTCAAATTCCTCTTTAGACATATCATAAAAAACTACTGTATCGTCAGATATCTGTCTCGCTCTTAATATTCTATTATGAGCGATTATTATATATTCATCTTTATTCTTTTCAAAATGAAAAGACTGGCCACACTCTAACGTCTGACCAATCTTAAAATCCTTTATTTCATCTACCCATAAGTCATTATTCTTAACCTGTAAATTCATAAAACCTCTCTTACATTTATTAATAATAAAAGCATTCCATTATTTGTCCATATACATAACTGCAAATGCCCCCGGGCCACAGTGACTTGAAATTACTCCACCAGCCTGTGCCATATATATGTTCTTAAATCTATTCAGGCCCTCAATCTTCTCTCTAATCTGTTCTAACTTATCTTCTTCTATTTTTGAATATGTTATGAATACAAATTCATCATCTGCTGCTTCCAACTTTGGCATAACATCAGATAAATACTTGTCAACTACTGAATTCATCTTACCTCTGTACTTTTTATCTGAATCCATGGCTCCATCTGTTACAACAATCATAGGTTTAATATTAAGAGCAGAAGCAAACAGAGCTGTAGCTGCACTACATCTTCCACCCTTGTGAAGATATAAGACGCTATTAATAACAAATGAGGAACGAATCTTAGGTACATATTCTTCCAATGTCTTCACTATATCCGAAGTTTCCATTCCTTTCTCGATCATCTTAGCCGCCTTACACAGTAAAATACTTATACCCGTTGACAGATTCTTAGCATCTATAGCATGTAATCTATCTTCAGCATCCAATTCCGCAGCTGCAATTTTAATAACATTAAGTGTTGTAGACATCTTTGATGAAATACCCATATAAATCACTTCATAACCTTCATCAAAATAAGGTTTTAAGACTTCAACTGCGTCTACAATAGAAGGTGCAGATGTCTTTGGTGTAATTCCATTCTCATCCACCCATTCAAATATATCTTCAGGAACTACCTCTATACCATCCTTATACGGCTTTTCTCCAAGCACAATACTTAATGGAATTATAGAAACTCCATACTGTTTTAGTAATTCCTTTGGCATATCACAAGTACTATCTGAAATCAGTTTAACCTTTGACATATTAATCCTTTCTATTCTTTAAATCTGATTCTGCAACTACACCAGTTGTCATATCAAAACCTCTAGGCACCAGAATCAGCCAATCTATTTAATAATAATAAATATAAAATTTTTATAAAGTACCTAGTACATTATTACTAATAGCAAACATTTTGTCAACAAAATAGAAACATTTTATAAATGTTTTAGAACTACTAGTTTTAATAACCACAACAGCACTTTATATGTACTATTTTAAAGGTTTTTCCACTCCAAATATACTGTAATAAACCCACTTTAAATTATGTGTATTTCGTGCTATATTATTAATATATAAACTAAAGTTAAAACTTTGGAACGGAGGAATATCTTGAAAGAAAAATTATATACAATTCCCGTTAATGATGCTTTTGCAACACCATGCGAATGTCCTGTATGCAAAATGAAAAAAACTCTTGAAACAGATGCCATTGATTACACCATGGGACCTAGTTATATGGAAGATGATATAAGAGAAGAAACCAATCGTCTTGGTTTTTGTAGCAAACATGTAAAGATGTTATATGGCAACCAAAATCGTTTAGGACTTGCTTTAATGCTTAAAACTCATATGGACAAAACCATAGAAGACCTCACTGCTTTAAGTGAAAACTCTCCTAAAGTAAAAGGCTCTCTTTTTAAGAAATCCGTAGAATCTAACAGTGTTAAAGATTACGTAGACACCCTCGATTCATCTTGCTTTGTATGCAACAGAATAGAGAATACATTTAACAGATATCTGATAACATTGCTTCATTTATATAAGACAGACAGAAGTTTCCAAGATAAACTTAACGCCAGCAAGGGTCTTTGTACAACACACTATAGTATGCTTTATAACCTTGCTGCTACTAACTTAAGTGGTGATACCCTTACTAAGTTTTATAGCGACATTAACAAACTCTACCTAGAGAATATGAAGAGAGTTCGTGATGACTTAGACTGGTTTATTTCAAAGTTCGATTACAGATTTGCTAACGAACCATGGAAAAACTCTAAAGATGCCCTTCCAAGAGCAATAACCAAAACCAACAGTATTGTTAATGAATTACAATAAAAAAGTCCGTTGTATTTTAACAAAAATACAACGGATTATTTAATAATACAGTTAATCTAATTTAAGTCATCTCGAACCGCCAAGACTTCTAATCTCTTCCTTTATCATATCTCTCAAGTCTCGTGCTTTTTCCTTTATTCTATCATTAGGCTTTCTCGATGTTAAAACTAAAGAAACTTGTTTTGCCGCTTCTTCATATTTACCTAGTTGCCTTGCAATATCTCCAATCATATAAGCAACTGTCAAATCATCCATTCCACACATAGGAAACTCTTCTGTTGTGAATGCTGCCTTAAATCCTTCATAAGCTTTCTCTAAAAAACTTATCTCTTCGGCCTTTAAACCTCTTACCTTGTTGGCAAAGTCCTCTGTTTCAGCGGATAAATGCTCAATATATCCTCTATGAAGCCACGCAAGTTTAAGACAAGTATATGCCTTTTCGCTATCCTTGGCTCTTTTCATAACATCATTAAGCAAGGCAAGTTTATGTCTTTTTATTGCATCTTCATAACTGTAAGTTGGCAAATCATCAAATGTATTTACAAAATTTGCACTGATACTTTCTTTAATTATCTTAGCATGCTTATGTGTAACATAAGAAAAAAACCTATTAAGCGCCGCATATCCACAATGTGGACAAACAATAGCATCATATTTTAAAGTATCAACATTCTCATAGATTGGACGCAAATCTGTATCAATCTTTTCTAGTCGTACTTTTCCTGCACGAATCATCTTAGTTTTAAAAGATTTATTGCATACTGGACATTCAAATTTTTTATCAAATAAGAAATCTGTTTCTTCTATCTTAACAGTTGCTTCTTTCTTTGGTTCATCATCTTTTTTAGATGCTGATTCTTTCTTGTTATAAATGTCAAGTCCTGATAAATCCCCAAGTCCCAAAGATTCTAATCCCGATAGTAAATCCGCCATAAATACCTCTCAAAATGTTATCTTATTAATTTTGCTACAAAGCATTGCTCATCACTCCAGCTTTAGCATTACACGCTAAAGCTATTTGCCCGGACATTTTCACACAGTCTGTTCGCCCAAGGTCGTACATCCTGTATAAAAATGTCCGTTCAAAGTCGTAATACGCAATATCTTTGTCGCAAAATGATTAATAATTCTAATATTACTTCGCTGGTTTGTAGGAACTCTTTAGTGATACGATTCTGTTGAATACTGGTTTTTCTTCTGACCAATCCTTTGAATCTGCACAGAAAAATCCCTGTCTTACAAACTGAAACTTATCCATAGGATTTGCTTTTGCAAGGGATGGTTCAACATAGCAATTCTCTCGAACTTCAATAGAGTTAGGATTAAGGTTCAATGAACCATCTTCGTTATATACACCTTTCTCTTCATCTACAAGATTCTCATACAGACGAAGTGTAGCCTTAACTGCTGTAGGCGCATTAACCCAGTGAATTGTTCCTTTAACCTTTCTTTCACTAAATCCTGAGCCACTCTTAGTTGCAGGGTCATATGTTGCATAAACAGTTGTAACATTACCCTCTTCATCAGTCTCATAATCTGTACAGGTTACGAAATAAGCATTCATAAGTCTTACTTCATTACCCTTGAAGAGTCGGAAATATTTCTTAGGTGGGTCAATCATAAAGTCATCACGCTCAATATAAAGTTCTCTTGAAAATGGAATCTCTCTGCTTCCCATCTCCTCATTCTCCATATTGTTAGGTGCTTCAAGCATCTCTGTTAGACCCTCAGGATAGTTTGTAATAATAAGTTTAATAGGGTCTGTAATTGCCATTACCCTAGGTGCCTTAAGTTTTAAGTCTTCTCTAATACAGTACTCAAGCATTGCATAGTCTACAGAACTGTTGCTTTTTGATACACCACAAAGTTCAATAAACTTATGAAGAGACTCAGGAGTAAATCCTCTTCTTCTAAGAGCACTTATTGATACAAGTCTTGGGTCATCCCATCCATCAACAATATTCTCTTCCACAAGTCTTTTAATATATCTCTTACCTGTAACCACATTAGTAAGATACATCTTAGCAAATTCTATCTGCTGTGGCTTATTCTCAAATTCACATTCATTAACAACCCAGTCATATAATGGTCTGTGATCTTCAAATTCCAAAGTACAGATTGAGTGAGTTATTCCTTCACAAGCATCTTCAATAGGGTGAGCAAAATCATACATCGGATAGATGCACCACTTATCTCCTGTGTTGTGATGTGTCATTCTTGCAACACGATAAATAACAGGATCTCTCATATTAATATTAGGAGATGCCATATCTATCTTGGCTCTTAATACCTTAGTACCATCCTCAAACTTACCATCTCTCATATCCTCGAAAAGTTTGAGATTCTCTTCAATACTTCTGTCACGATAAGGACTATTCTTACCAGGCTCAGTTAATGTACCTCTGTATTCTCTTATCTGTTCAGCAGTAAGATCACATACAAATGCCTTACCCTTCTTAATAAGCTTAATAGCACATTCATACATCATATCGAAATAGTCTGATGCATAGAATAAATTATCTCCAAAATCAGCACCAAGCCACTCAACATCTTCCTTAATAGAGTTAACAAACTCTGTCTTTTCCTTAGTTGGGTTGGTATCGTCAAATCTCAAATTAAACTGTCCGCCATACTGCTTAGCAAGACCATAGTTTAAAAGTATAGCCTTGGCATGTCCAATATGAAGATATCCATTAGGCTCCGGAGGAAATCTTGTTACAACCTTCTTGCATTTTCCCTCCGCAATATCTTTATCTATAATCATCTCAATAAAATTTCTTGATACTACTTCTTTGCTGTCCTCTGTGACAGTTTCATTTACTTTAATCTCTTCGCTCACTTATAAATGCCTCCATAATAAAATCATCAAAACTTATGATAACACATATCTATAAAAATTCAAGTATTCTACACCCTAGGCTTACAAGAACAACCTATTCCCAAAGCACCTTCTCCAGTGTGGCATGATATTCCCAATGATAGATTATCACACATAACTTTCATTCCCGGGAAATACTCTTCTATCTCTTTAATCCATCCTGCAGTAGTCTCTTCATCTGCGCTTGTTGCTGCAAGTAGATAAATCTCGCCTTTTTCGTAACTATCTTTGAACCTAACTGTCATATCCTGCTTCATGGCTTCAAGCATCTCTTTTCTGGCTTTCTTCATACCTCTGCTCTTTTTGTAACTATCTAAAACACCTGTAGCAAGTTTCAATATAGGTTTAATATTCAAAACCGAACCAATAGCCGCTGCTGTAGGCGTAACTCGTCCGCCTTTTTTCAAAAACTCAAGAGTCTCAACAGCTATATATATAGACATATCATCCTTAGAATCCTCAAGTATTTTCTTAATCTGCTGTGCATCGTATCCCTGTTCTATTAATTCTAATGCATCTAAAATAGAACGATGCATTGGAGTTGATACTCTTCCATTATCCACAACTAAAACCTTGTTCTCAAACTCTTCTTCACGTGCCATTACTCCAGCTACTGAACAAGCCCCACTAAGCCCACTGCTAATTGGCATATATAATATCTGCTCATATTCCTTCAAACACTCTCTCCAAAGTTTAATAACATCCTCTGGAGACGGTTGGGATGTAGTAACATTCTCACCTTTATTCAGTTTTTCAAAGAATTCTTCTCTTGTTATAGATACTTCTTCGTAATAGCATTCCTCTCCAACATAAAATGGCATAGGTAAAACATGTATTCCAAGTTCCTTAGCCACCTCCATAGAAACACTACTATGACTGTCTGTTACAATTCCTACCGGTTTCATAATACTTCTCCATTTCCAATCCCACTTATAATATTTAATCAAATAAATAATTTAATCCCTTATTCTATATTAATTATTTTTGGCAAATATATCAATAGTATTTTAGGCTCATTTTCTCAAAAAAGAATAATTTAGAAAAATTTTATTAGAACAAAGAATCTCGCTTGCGAGATTCTCCGCGCCCGAGCGGTATTGCGTAGCAATTAACTTCCTTACCACGAGGTGCGCATCCTTAGCGGAGCTTCTTTTTATTGCATAGGAAAGTTTTGAGGACTTTCCTATGCAATAAAAAAATCGTTGTATGCTTTCACACACAACGATTTCTAATATATAAATAATTTTATAATTCCCAGAATAAATGGTTACCGATTCTTAATGGATTCTTGTGGCTTCTATGTGTCTCATGTCTGTATCCATTATAGAATACTCTCTTACCAATATTGTTTTCACCTGCTAAAGCTGCCTTAGCTGCTTTAATTGTTTCTTTCATATACTTAGAATTATTATTCTTGTAATTAGCAAGTGTATTCTTATATTTAGTTGTCTTAACTACTGTAAACTGTCCCTTCTGGTAAAGAACTCCTCTAATTGTGTTAGGGAACCTCTTATCTCTAACTCTGTTAAGCACTACATTAGCAAGGGCAACTTTTCCTTCATATGATTCATATCCTGCTTCACAATGAATTACAGCAATAAGCATCTCAAGATCTGTTGCGCTGTGAGATGTTACACCTTCATTAGTTGTCTTATCCTTTGTAGGTGTATTATTCTTAAGAGCTTCAAGTTTATCCTTTTGGGCCTGCTTCTTAGCAGCCTCCTGCGCTTCCTTACGCTTTTGTTCTTCTATCTCTTTCTTTTCTTCTTCAATAGTCTTAGCCTTCTGTGTTACAACTGAGATTGTTACATAATCTGTTGAAACATATCCCGTCTCACCATCTGCCTTAATCTTAGCCCATATATCTTCCTGACCAAGAAGCACATATGATTCACCCTTCTTAACCTTTGTAAGAATCTTAGAAGTTGTGCTCATCTCTTTTCTAACATTAAGTGAATCAGCATTAACCTTTACCACCTTATAAGATACAGATGGATATAACTTCTTAGCTGCATCCTTTGTTGCAACATATTCAGCCTTAACATATCCTACTGCGTTACCTGATTCAATCTTGAACCATTCACCTTCTGTAGCTGTAATAGTACCAACAGCATTCTTATAAAACTTTCCTACTATCTTAGCATCTGTAGATGCACTCTCTCTGATATTAACATAAGTATCTGCTATAGAGATTGCCATTGTATCATAAATTGTTGGTTTCTTAACTTCTTCTTTTTTAGTTTCTTCTTTAGAAGTCTCTTCTTTAGAAGTCTCTTCTTTAGAATTCTCTTCTTTAGAAGTCTCTTCTTTAGATACTTCGTCTTTAGCAACTTTATCTTCCTGCACTGATGCATCTTCTTGTTCTAAAGTTGGTAGTTTATCTACGCTTTCCTCTATTGTTGCGAAATAGTCAGTCTTTCCAATCTCAAGTACTGTCATTTCTTCCATTATATCTGCTAAAGTCTCTGCTGATATAATATCCTTTGTTACTGTAGTTTCCTGTTTCACATATTTCTTATTAGTCTCATCAGTATTGTTAGTCGGACTATATATAAGACTTGTTACTACCAGGCAAGCTATGGCCACAAACATAAGACACATTGCCATTGATTTTGATAACTTACTTTTCATGATAATCCTTTCAAATTTGTTACACCTAGTAACTTATTGTTAACATTTATGTAACAATTATATTCATACTCTTAATAAAAATCAAGCATTTTTATGGAATTTCTATATTTATAAGCATTTTTCACATCATTTTCCCTATCATTTTAGGCCTTTTAGTAATTTTGCACCACATTTTTTACAGTTATTGTAATTTTTCTATTCTTGACATATTATTAAAAATTTGTTATATTTTATCCCGTAGTTAAAATTCATATGCTGCTGTGGCACAGATGGTAGCGCACTTCATTGGTAATGAAGAGGTCGGCGGTTCGATTCCGCTCAGCAGCTTTTATATACTACCTTTTAACAATAGGCTTGGTTAACACAGATAACCAAGCCCTTACTTTTATAGAATTCTATCTATAATTTTATACATTCCCATAAGTGGCAAAGTTAATAAAAACCATATGGCAGAAAACATTAAGCAAACTTGTCCTAAATAATTGTATTTTTGCCTTGAATAATCCCATACATTTAAATCGAGCCACACATTCACAATAAGTCCTGTAAATAATTCTGCTACCGTTATTATTATGGCACCTAAAAACATCTTCGCAACCAGCGGAACATTATCTCCTAACATATAAGATGTTCCTCCTACCAATAGAAAGCATAAGCCTCCTGTAAAAAACATAGAAATATGAGAATACCCCCTCGTCAGTACTTCTATTCCACAATAAACAAATCCTCCTATTATTATAAAAAGAATTGCTTTAACATAAGAATTTCTTATAAGTCCCTGTGTACTAAACATCATATCCATAATATCTTCACTCCCAATACTTACTCCCAATTAGTATGTTCATTTTTCATAAAAATAACCGGATGATTTCATCCGGTTAATAATCTTCTTTTATTAATTTTGAAACTTTTGCCTTAATTCTTTGTATTGCATTGTCTATGGCTTTTGGTTCTTTTCCAAGTATTTCTCCAATTTTAGTATATGAAATACCATCCATATACAAAATAAATACATCTGTTTCAAATTTACTCAACACTCTAAGAACCCTATACCTTAAATTCTTCACATTTTCTTTATCCAGAAACATTTTCTCAGGATTCAATCTATCCGAAGAAATCATTTCATTATATGTAACACTTTCCGCTCCACTCTCTCCATTATTCTCATATACCGTAGCAGAAAACGGAATAGATGAGTTTAATGGGAAATTTTTAAGGCGATTAGATGCTTTTATAGCATTGTAAAGTTGAGATGCTATACATATATTAGCGAAGTAAGAAAAACGACTTATCTCATTTCCTTTAAAATCTCTAATAGCCTTATATAGCCCTATCATTCCTTCCTGTATCAAATCATCTGTTTCTCCACCAATAAGATACAAAGTTCTAGTTTGCTTCATAACAAGATACTTATATTTATTAAGAAGAAAGTCAAGTGCTTCTTTGTCATCTTCTCTGATCCTATCTATTAATTCCTCGTCTGACAAAATTTCAAGACTCTTTGTATCCATTCTTACCCTCTTTTCTAATACTTTATATACTTATCTTTAATATATTCCAATATACTTAGGACATTCTCTGTCTTACTATCTCAAACGCCAACACTCCTGCTGCCACAGATGCGTTAAGAGAGTCTATATCCCCTTTCATTGGGATTGTTGCTACAAAATCGCAGTTTTCCTTAACAAGCCTTGAGACTCCATCTCCTTCGTTACCTATTACAAGTCCAATAGCGCCTTTTAAATCAAGATTATACATGGTCTGTCCATCCATATCCGCACATACAAACCATATTCCTTCTTCTTTTAACTCTTTAATGGTATTAGTAATATTGGTTACTCTGGCAACAGGAGTATAATTAATCGCCCCAGCACTGGTTCTTGCCACTGTGGCTGTAAGTCCAACAGCTCTTCTTTTAGGAATAATTACTCCATGAGCACCAGCCAAATTAGCTGTACGAATAATGGCACCAAGATTATGAGGGTCTTCTATATTATCCAAAACCACTATAAATGGAGGTTCATTCTTACTACGGGCATTTTCTAATATATCTTCAACAGTAGCATAATCATATGCTGCAGCATGAGCCACAACACCTTGATGTCTTGATGTCACACATATATTATCAAGTCTTTCCTTATTAACATAACTAATTGGGCAGTTGTGCTTATTGGCTTCTTTAACTATAGTTGCCATACTACCCTGCACAGAACCTTCCAATATAAAAAGTTTATCTATGGTCTTTCCACTACGAAATGCTTCTAAAACAGCATTTCTTCCTTCAATAGTAAATTCTTTGTATCTCATATTTCTCCGTTCTTAAGGTTATTAACCTATCACAAATTCCGCAAAGGAGATTTCAATCCTTTATTCTTATTCCCTGCTACTATCAATTCTTTCTATTCCCAGTCGCACTATCTCTACAATCCTTGGAATATTATCTGTAAAATATAGATAACCTAACATAGCCTCAAAGCCTGTTGCATATAAATACTGAGATTTACTTGCACTTTTAGCAGTTGTATGTGGTTTTGAATTACGCCCTCTTTTAAACGCTGTAATCTCTTCTTGTGCAAGTTCTTCTTCCACCAACTTAAACATCTTCATCTGTGAGGCGGCCTTAACATATTCCGAACATGCTTTATGCATCTTCTCCACAGATGCTTCACCCCTTTTTATAACCAGTGTCCTTATAATCATGTCAAATATACAATCTCCCATAAATGCCATTGTAAGGGGTGACACTGTCTTAATATCTGTTTGTGGTAGGCCAAATACATCTGTTATATACTCACAAAGCTTTAAGCTCTCTTCCATTTTACACCTTCTCTTGTATCTTCAAGAATAATACCTTTCTCTAATAGTTCATTTCTTATTTCATCCGCTCTGGCAAAATTCTTATCCTTTCTTGCCTGAGTTCTCTGCGCAATCAAGTTTTCTATCTCTTCATCAAGAAGTTCCTTTTCAACTTCTGTTTCAATACCTAATACATCACATAATACATTCATTGTACCAAGTACAGATTCAATAAGTTCCTTAGAATTATCAGAAGATACATTTGCATTAGCAAATCTTACAATCTCAAATACTGCTGTTATAGCATCTGCTGTATTAAAATCGTCTTCCATTGCTAAATCAAACTGTTTATTATACTCTGCAATCTGATTAAGTAATTCTTTTTCATTCTCTGTTATATTATCAACAGAAGAATTCTCATAATTAGATTTCATTTTATCTACAGCATTAAGTATTCTTTCTAAACCATTTTTAGCGGCTATTACAAGTTCTTCGCTAAAATTAATTGGTCCTCTATAGTGACCGCTTAACATAAAGAAACGGATAACCTGTAATGGATACTTCTCTCCAATCTCTCTAACCGTGAAAAAGTTACCAGCTGATTTTGACATCTTCTTATTATCAATATTTAAGAAGCCATTATGCATCCAGTATCTTGCAAACTGTTTGCCATTGCATGCCTCACTTTGTGCAATTTCATTTTCATGATGTGGGAATATAAGGTCTTCACCACCTGCATGAATATCAATCTCTTCACCAAGATACTTTTTACTCATTACCGAGCACTCAATGTGCCATCCTGGTCTTCCTTCACTCCATGGAGACTCCCAGTAAGGCTCTCCTTCTTTCTTTGGTTTCCAAAGTACGAAATCAAGAGCATCTTCCTTATCCTCCCCACCTGCTACCTTAATATCTCTATGTCCGCCCTCTAAGTCGTCAATGTTTTTCTTAGAAAGTTTACCATATCCATCAAAACTTCTTGTTCTAAAATAAACTGTACCATTCTTCTCGTAGGCATGTCCTTTATCGATTAAAGTAGAAATCATATCTATCATACCATCAATCTCCTGCGTTGCCTTTGGATGTATCGTTGCTGGCATAACATTCAAATCTTCCATATCTTTTTTTGCTTCCGCAATATATCTTTCTGAAATCTCTGAAGCTGACACACCCTCTTCTATCGCCTTAGCAATAATCTTATCGTCTACATCTGTGAAGTTAGATACATAATTAACCTTGTAACCTTTATATTCAAAATATCTTCTAACTGTGTCAAACACTATCATTGGCCTTGCATTACCAATATGAATATAGTTATACACTGTAGGTCCGCACACATACATGCTTACCTCTCCTTCTTTAAGAGGTTTAAATTCATCTTTAGTTCTTGTTAATGTATTATATATCTTCATAGTTTTTCTCCTTTTATCTGCTTCTATATAAGGTCATTAACCTATCTTTTCGATTCTTGCTTTTAATTCCTTTATATCGTTTCTTAACTCTTCATTTTCCTTGGCAAGTCTGCTAATCTCATTAGCAATAGGATCCGGTAAATGTACCTGGTCCAAATCTTCTCTTGGCATTCTTACATTGTCTCTTTTTACAACCCTTCCCGGAACACCAACTACCGTAGAATTAGGTGGAACTTCTGAAAGTACTACACTACCGGCACCAATCTTAGAATTCTCTCCTACCGTAAATGAACCTAAGACTTTAGCTCCTGCACTAACCATAACATTATCCCCTATGGTTGGGTGTCGTTTTCCTTTTTCCTTACCTGTACCACCAAGAGTAACTCCCTGATACAATGTAACATTATCCCCGATTATGGCTGTCTCACCTATTATTACTCCATTACCATGGTCAATAAAAAGTCCTTTACCAATTGTTGCTCCCGGATGAATCTCTATTCCAGTCTTTCTCACCGTTCTTTGAGATATCCATCGTGCAAGAAAATAGTGTTTTTTAACGAATAGTTTATGCGCAATTCTATATCCAATAATCGCTTTAAAACTAGGATTAAGGAATACCTCCATAGTTGACTTTATGGCTGGGTCTCTTTCCTTTATTATATCTATCTCTTCCTTGACAAAATCTATAAATCTCACTGTAGTCTCCAATCATCTATCATTAATTTTCTTTGTTACTGCATGACTTACAACTACTACAACAGGCAGTGGCATTTCCTATTCTGTCTATGCCATACACATCGCAAGGATTCTCAAGCAGGCACACAGCATATGAACTTACACCTTCCCCTGTACCTGTAAATCCAAGTCCTTCTTCTGTGGTCGCCTTAACATTCACCTGATTAATACTTATGTCCAGAGCCTCGCTAATATTACAAATCATCTCTGGAATATATGTTGCTAATTTGGGTCTTTGCGCCACAATGGTAGCATCTATATTACTAATTACATAATTCTTTTCATCAATTAATTCTTTAACCGCTCTTAAAAGTTCCATACTTGAAGCACCTTTGTACTTCTCATCTGTATCAGGAAAATGCTTTCCTATATCCCCAAGAGCTGCTGCTCCTAAAAGCGCATCCATTATTGCGTGAAGTAAAACATCTGCGTCTGAATGACCTAAAAGTCCAAGTTCATAAGGAATGTTAACTCCACCAAGTATTAAATCTCTGCCTTCTACCAATCTATGAACATCATATCCCTGACCTATTCTCATAATCTCTCTCCTTACATATAGTATGTATTAACGATACTTAAAGACTCATAAAATACTATGTGTCTTTCTCTTCAAATTCTATAAACAAAATAGAGATTATGAAACTCTCATAATCTCTAACTTAAAGTAGCGGAGAACGGATTTGAACCGCCGACACTGCGGGTATGAACCGCATGCTCTAGCCAACTGAGCTACTCCGCCATATAAAATATGTGCCACAACATTTACGCTGCGACAATGATTATACCAAACAATCCATATGTTTGTCAACAAGTTTTGAAATTAATTTCGTTTCTTTTTAATTTTAGCATTTCATACACTCTTTTTCAATAGAAAAACATTCTCATACTAGGAAAAACTCTCTAAACTCAATAATACCTTTTTGTAAAATATAATGCGGCATTCTCTAAAGAACACCGCATCCATATACTCTGTAAATATTTATCTCTTATCTGTTAAGTATTAACTTAGTTAATTCTACAGGATCAACAATCTTGCCATCCTTGTAAACTCTCATGTTACCTGATGCAATCTCGTCGATAAGAATAACTTCATCATTATTATAACCAAACTCAAACTTAATATCCCATAAATCAAGACCGATTGACTTTAAGTCATCTGCAACAATCTTAGTAATCTTTAAAGTCTGCTCCTTCATGCTCTCGAACATTGCAGGTGACATAATTCCAAGTGCTGCAAGTCCTTCACCTGTTACAAGTGGATCGCCTAAAGCGTCATTCTTAAATGTACACTCAACATAGCCACCTTCTAATACAGTACCATCTTCAATGTACTCACCGTATCTGCGGATAAAGCTTCCTGTTGCAACAAGACGACAGATTACTTCAAGACCATGTCCAAATACTTTAGCAGGAAGAACTTCCATAGTTGCATTCTCAACATCAGCACTTACATAGTGTGTCTTGATTCCAGCATTCTTTAATAACTCAAAATAGTGGATAGATGTCTGTAAATTAGCCTTACCAATTCCTTCAATTGTTAATCCAACTGCATTCTCGCCTGGATCAAATACACCATCTTTTCCTGTACAATCATCCTTAAACTTTAACATTACGTTTCCATTGTCAAGGCTGTATACGTCCTTAGTTTTACCTTCATAAATCTTTTTCATAACACTTATCTCCTTTAATATATGAAAATCTTTCTTGGAAATTAAGTTTCCTCAATCGGATTTGGTGTGCCAATACACGAATTATCCAACGAAGATACTTTAGCACATTTTTTGTCAGATGAAAATATTTTTTTTCAAATTTTTATATTTTTTTCAATACATCCAAAAACACACCCTAATTTAACTCATTTATCATACAAATTTATCATAAAACTCTTTTAGACATTTCCCCATTGTCGTCCTGTTAACTACCTTATAAGGATACCACTCCCTTGGAAACAATCGGATATAGGCATCTGTGAGAAGTCTTTCGTCAAGCATCAAAATTGCTCCCACATCTGTTGCTGTCCTAATTACTCTTCCCACACTTTGCTGTACCTTATTCATTCCGTCATACAGATACGCATAGTCAAAACCATTTCTCCCATTATCATCATAATAGGTTTTGAAAAGTTCTCTCTCATTGCATACCATTGGAAGTCCACACCCCACAATAACTGTTCCTATGAGTCTATTACCAATGAGATCAATTCCCTCTGAGAACACTCCACCCATTACAGCCATTCCAATATGAAGTCTGTCATTTTGTTCTTCAAACCCACTAAGGAACTCTTCTCGTTCTTCCTCTGTCATATTATTCTTTTGATACACCAATACATCTTCATAAGCATTCAAATGCTTGGCCACATCTTCCATATACTTATATGAAGGGAAGAATACCAGATAGTTTCCCTGTTTTGCATTCACAAACTCCTCAATATATGCTGCAATCTTAATATACTCCTTTTCATTTCTTCTGGTGTATTTCGTGCTTACATCATTAGCAACCATTATAAGCCGGTTGTCTAAACTAAAAGTTGACTGAGCATATACTGCATAATCTTCACTACTTCCTGCAAGTTGTTCCTTATAATAATCAATAGGAAGAAGTGTAGCAGAAAAGAACACCGCACTCTTACCTTTACTTAAATACTCCTTTAAAAGTCTTGCAGGATTCATACAACACAGATTAAGCACAAAATCCCCTGTAGTTGTATAGTCCGTGTACACAGTATAATCATCTGAAATTCCATCATATGTATTAATAAAGTTTCTTATATTAAAATATATATTTCTTGCTTCCTGCGCATTATCCACCTGAATATTAGAACTTAAAAGTTTGTCCATATGGCTTACCACTTCCATAAGTCGAAATACCAGTGACATAATTTCTTCCGAATTAATGACATGCATATCATCACTTTGTCTTTTTAACGAAAGCATAATCTTATTACATGCGTTAATATGGCTTGAAAGTTTTTTATCATATGTTTTCACATAAGAATTCAACTGCAAAAGTTCTTCCTTAATCAAAGATGCACTGTACATACTTCTTGCTCTTTGCACCAGATTGTGGGCTTCGTCAACAAGGTATAAATAATCATTTTTCTTATCATTTTGAAAAAACCTGCGAAGATATACATTAGGGTCAAAGGCATAATTATAGTCACCAACTATTACATCGCACCATATTGATACATCAAGACCAAATTCAAAAGGGCATACATTATGTTTTGCTGCATAATCAAGAATTACCTGCCTTGTAATCTTTGTTTCATTATTAATCAAGTCAAACACGGCGTCATTAACCCTGTCAAAATGTCCCTTTGCCCGTTCGCAGGCTCTCGGATTACAGTCAGGCTTATCTAATATACACATCTTATCCTTAGCAGTAAGCGTAATACTCTTACAGGCAAGACCTTTGGCACACATTAAATCTATGGCATTAATTGCAGCCATTCCATTGGTAGTTCTCGCGGTAAGATAAAATACCTTTGAAAGCAGTTCTTCCCCCATAGCCTTAATGGCTGGAAATGTAGTTGAGATAGTCTTACCCACTCCTGTTGGAGCCTCAATATATAGAAGTTTTTCTCTGATAATAGTTCTGTATACATCCTGAGCCAGTTGTTTTTGCCCTTTTCTGTATTCAAATGGAAACTCTAATTCTTTAGCACTTTTATTTCTTAACCTTTGCCATTTCACCTGAAAATCAACCCATTTTACATACTCACTCATAAGCCCATCATAAAACTCTATAAGCTGTCCAAAAGTAAATATCTCGTGAAAATACTTCATCTGCTCTGTTTTCATCTGACAATAAGTAATCCGAACAGCAATCTCATCTTCTTTACTATATTCATTCTCCTTACAGTAACAATAGGCATAACACTTCGCCTGAGCCAGATGAACCATATATGGTTTTTCTATAAGTGACACATCCCCCATTACGCATTTTATCTCATCAATAATAACCTTGTCCGTACATATCAATTCTCCCTCTTTATCCATTGCATAAGATTTCCTGTGAGCATCAATAACTTTATGCGAATCACCAAACTCCCCTTTTTCAATCACTCCGTCTGCGCGACCTTCCACCAAAATCTCATATTCTTCTCCATTATATTCTACTACAGTAGTATGTTTAAATGAAACTTCACTACTATAATTAGTTCCCATACTCTTTTGTATTTTTCTATGAAGTTTTGCACCCATTTGCATGGCTTTAGTATCTGCAAGAGTATCCTTAGATACATTGATATCCCCTTCTTTAAGAAGGAATTCCACCAAGGCTCTTACAGAAATATTAGTGGTTGACTTCATCTTGAATCTGATCTCCTT
The DNA here is from genome assembly GCA_017396145.1 of Lachnospiraceae bacterium. Lineage (GTDB taxonomy): Bacteria > Bacillota > Clostridia > Lachnospirales > Lachnospiraceae > RUG11200. The sequence goes on along the minus strand of JAFQMS010000044.1, from coordinate 36,368 downwards.
AAACTCACTGCGCAATAATCTCCACTGCGCAGACATTCATATACCGAAATAATCTCATTATGTGAAATATTCTAACACACCAGCTGTACTTATGAAAGAAAAACTATTTATTGATTTTTTATCTCATATCGTATATAGTTAAGTTAAATTATAGTAATGGAGGAAAATACTATGGGTAACGAGAATAACGAAGAATTAGGATTTGAGCAGACTGTTACATTAACTTTAGACAATGACCTTGTTGTTGAATGTGCAGTTCTTTATACTTTTGATGTTGATGACAAATCATATATGGCACTTTTACCTATCGAGCAGGTTGGTGACATTGAAGAAGACGAGGTATTAATCTACCGCTACACTCCTTCAGATGACGGCGAACTTCACCTTGACAACATCGAAAGTGATGAAGAATACGAAGCAGTGGCAGATGCATTCGACGAACTTTTAGATGCTGAAGAATTCGAAGACCTTGACATGGAAGATTTCGAAGGCGACGAAGAGTAGACACAAGCAAATCTTATTTACAATCAAAAACAACCCCCATATCAAAGACTTATATGCAAAGATAATAGTTTTGGTATGGGGGTTGTCTCTAATCACGATAATTCTTATCAAATATACATCTTGCTGCCCTCACATCAATATGACAATAATGTTCATTACCCTTATACTTGAATTTAACCTCTAGCATCTCTCTTTGGTAGAAACTACACCTAAACTTTAACATTCTAGCCTGTTCTTTGTTTGCTGTCTTTTCTTTATACATACTAACTAGTGCCGACATCTGTTCAGAGTAGTCAATCCACGTATCATCATCAGCCTTTACATTTTTCATATCCACTTTATCAATTGGATAGTCACTTGTAAATGTAACCATTAAAGTGTCACCATAAGGGTCACAAGGCATCTGTTCAAACTTATTGTCTCCATATATATCCGTATCAACATCATAGTCATATACAACATTGGCTATCATTTCCTTACATAGGCTTCGTTCAACACTCTGTCCAAGTTTAAGTCGACCACTTCCCTTACAGTGTGAACACTCGACAATATGACGCCCATGACATATCGGACAGATAGCAAGTCCGCTACCATAGCATTTAATGCACTCTGTCTTGCCACTTCCATCACAACTGGTACATAGATGTGTTTTCATGCCATTGCAACTGCTGCAAGTGACCTTTCTATAACTAATAATCCATTCTCCATTCATATATTTTTTATACTGCTCTTCCACATGACCTTTTCCACCACATTCATAACATGGTGCCTGCCCGGTTCCCCTACAGTGTATACATGCTGCATGTCCAGTTCCACCACAATTTGGACAAGGCTCCTTTTTACCATGGCAACTGCATTGAACCATCCTGTTGCCATAACAGTAAATACAAGGTCTTACCTGTAGTGTTTCCTTAATAGGAACCTTTTCAGTAACTTCTTCAAATTTTCCTACAGGCTCATAGAACGGAAAATCCCATAGATTATAATCTTTTTTTGTTGTTGGTTTCTTATTATCATCCGGATACTCTGTAGTACTTTCTATATATCCACTTAACTGCCTTACTTCATAGAGCAGTTCCTCTGTAGCGGTAACACCGGGATAACTACGAACACTTAATATCTTAACATCACCTATACCAAAAAGTTTCATCCCCTGACCTATTCCAAGAAAATGTCTAACATATTTCTTTGCATTTTCCTTATATTCGGGCTCATTTGTAACAAAACGATTAGGCAAGATATCAGAATACTTTTCTATTATCACGCTGTCTTTATTACCATGGTCAATGCTTCGTCTCTCTTCTAAAACTCTCTGTAAACAGTACTCATTACCTTTATCTGCAGCCTTTTTATACCAATCCATAGCAATGATTCTATCTTCTTTGACATCAATGCCATACCAGTACAAATCACCCATATTTTTCATAGCCTCCACATCACCTGTGTTGGCCTTATTCTTATATAGTCCATGTAAGCCTTTAGCCATTTTTTTGTCACATTTACCCTCTATGCACATTCTAAGCAGACATTTACGGGAAAATCCATTGCCTGCATTTATACCCTTTATGTAATAACGCACTGCATCATTATACATACCTCGGTTCTCGAAAAAAAGTCCAAGTGACAGCATTGCTTTAGCAAAACCCTGTTCAACGCTCATGCTTAATAACTCTATTGCTGTATCAGGTCTTGTCTCTTTATATAACTCTCCAAGTTTCCACTGCGCTCTCATATCTTTTTTTACTCTTGCCAGTATAAACAATTTATCAATTGCCTCTTCTTTATGTCCAGAGTTTAAAAGTCTGCAAGCATTCTCATATGTGTATTCATCGTGTCCAGCGCTGGTACCGTTCATAGTTATTCTCCGTTCCTAAGTTTTTATTGGCAGAAATGACGCAAATGCTAAACTACACTATGCTCTTAGCGCCCACTCACTACAATCCATTATTCTTGTTGCCACACCTTCATAGAACTCAGGTTCATGACATACACAGATTATTGTTCCTTTATATGCTTTCAAGGCTCTTTTTAATTCTTCCTTTGCATCCACATCCAAGTGATTAGTAGGCTCGTCTAAGATAAGTACATTAGTCTCTCTGTTAATAATCTTACAAAGTCTAACCTTAGCAGCTTCACCACCACTAAGAACTCTTACAAGGCTTTCAATATGTTTTGTTGTAAGACCACATTTTGCAAGTGCCGCTCTTACTTCATATTGGGTAAACGAAGGAAACTCATCCCATATCGCCTGAATACATGTAGTGTTCTTATCATACTTAACTTCCTGTTCAAAATATCCAAGACTTAAATAATCTCCAAGATTAACTGTTCCTTCTAAAGGCTTGATAATTCCAAGAATACTCTTTAAAAGAGTTGTCTTTCCTATACCATTAGAACCTCTAAGGAATACCTTTTCACCACGCTCTATAGTTATGTCCACAGGCTTTGAAAGTGGACAATCATATCCGATAACAAGGTCTTTTGCAACAACAATATACTTAGACGCTGCTCTGTATTCCTTGAAATTAAACTCTGGCTTTGGCTTTTCCTTTGCAAGTTCTATAACTTCCATCTTATCAAGTTTTTTTTGTCTTGACATTGCCATATTACGAGTTGCAACCCTTGCTTTATTTCTTGCCACAAAATCCTTAAGTTCATCAATCTCTTGCTGTTGCTTATTATAAGCCGCCTCAAGTTGTGCTTTCTTGGCTTCATATATTTCCATAAATCTGTCGTAATTACCCACATATCTGTTAAGTTCCCTATTATCCATATGATATATAAGGTTGATAACATCATTTAAGAAAGGTATATCATGGGATATAAGAATAAATGCATTCTCATATTCCTTTAGATATCTGCTAAGCCATTCAATATGCTCTGCATCTAGATAGTTAGTAGGCTCGTCAAGTAGTAAAATATCTGGCTTTTCAAGTAGTAGTTTTGCAAGTAAAACCTTACTTCTTTGTCCACCACTTAACTGGTCTACATCCTTATCAATACCCACACTGTCAAGTCCAAATGCCCTTGCAACTTCGTCTATCTTGGAATCTATAATATAAAAATCATGACTTGCAAGAGTATCTTGAATTACACCTAATTCTTCTAACATCTCATCTAATGCACTTCCATCCGCTTCTCCCATCTTGTCACAGATTTCGTTCATTCTCTCTTCCATAACAAACAAATCTGCAAATGCATTTTTAAGTACATCCTTTATTGTCTGTCCCGGTGTAAGTACTGTATGCTGGTCTAAATAACCAACTTTAACCCCTTTTGCCCATGTAACCTTACCTTCGTCTGGCATTAACTTACCTGTTATTATATTCATAAATGTTGACTTACCTTCACCATTAGCGCCAACAAGTCCAATATGCTCTCCCTTTAAAAGTCTAAAGGATACATCTTCAAATATCGCTCTGTCTCCAAATCCATGAGACAACTTTTCAACATCTAAAATACTCACTGTCAATCTCCATTCTTTAATCTATCGATTGTGATCTATTCCTCTCCTCCTGGAGAAGAGATAATTGTTATCTTTCTTAGTTTGTCTCCTGATTTTGCTTTATACTTTTCAAAAACGCCCTCAAGTTCTTTACAGAATTTATCAAAATCCTTATCCTTTAACATAAAATCTGAAGTTCTAATGAAAACTCCCTCGGCTTGAGGGTCTGCTTCTTCTTTCGTAAAATACTTTACAAAATCGCCATATACATTCATAAGAAACGAAAAAGCATTGTTTAATACAATCTCTTCATCCTTCTCAGTTTCTAGGGTCTCCATATTAATTGCAAAGGTTTTCTCAATAGTTCCTCGAACCTTCCTTTCATCTACAACACTAATAACTCCCGCCTGTTCTAAAACATTAATATGTCTATAAAGAGTTGTCTTAGGCACTTCAGTCATATCCTTAGCCAACTGGGTTGCAGTAGCTGTTCCATTAATCATAAGATACTGAACAATTCTCATTCTAACAGAATTCATTATTACATTTCTTTTGTCCATAGCCTTCTCCATTCCAATACATGACAATGTCTGTTACCATTATGTTTATTTCCATTATTGGAAATAATACTACCTCTTAAAATATATCATAATATGTAGAATGTTGCAATTCTTCTTTTAAAAAGTATAAACAAAATGACACCATTTCTGGTGCCATTTCTTCTAAAACCTTAAAATAATGTTCAACATAATCTCCACTAACAAAAGCTATGCTCTCTTTTATCATTCTAATTTGGGTAAATCATACCAATTATTAAGATAAATATCCTTCACTTCAATAATATCCATATCCTCATTTTGTTCTATTTCGTAATACCATACTTCTACGGATATTTCATCATCTATTTTAAGTACCGCATTATTTTCACTTTCATCCTCAGATATATCTCTCATGTAAAGTACCTGCTTGTATTTTATACATACCTTTTCTCCTACTTTATATCCACCTCGTTCTTTTGTTATCTCTACTACAACTGAATTCTCATCCTTAATCTCTACAACCTTACCTGCAATATAATTTGAGTGTTCTTTACTGAGTTCCCTGTAGTTCTCACCTTCCTCAGTGTACTTTGTAATAGAATTAATAGTAATCATTTCGTACTCGCCTTCTTGACTCACATCATCACCCCAAAACTGTACTCCTATGGTGTCCCCTACAAATATTTCAGCAGGTATTGCTTCTCCCGGATCCTCACCATCAATCCACAATCCTATTTTATATTCTACCATAACTTTATCACCCACATTAAAACCATCATGATCCCCCGTTATTTTTATCAAGACTCTACTTTCGTTAATAATTTCTACAACTTCACCATTGATATAACTTGGATGGTGAACACTAAACCTAGGTTCCTCCTTAGAGTTTCGATACACCAATGAAGCTATTATACCTAGTGTTATAGTAATGACAATAAATAGTATAATTCTTTTTTTCATAATTTGTCCCATCCGTTATATTTTTTCACACATCTTGTATACCAAATTAACACAAAAAAATTGCAATATAACCATATTGCAACCGAACTATCATAGTATTCGCCATATTTGTTAAACAAATATACTCCCACCTTAGACTCAAGCTTTGCGTCCTTGCATTTCCACAAGTTAGCCAATTAAATATTTACACATAATACACATATAGTAGTGTATAACATAACTTGCATATTGTCAACTATAATTTTCCATTTTTATCTATTTATTCTATTTTTCATCCGACTTATAGGAATATTTTTCTCTTCATTGTTAATACTATTATATGCCTTACCTTTGGTTAGGACTAATTTTTAGAGTTAAGCTCAGAAAGGAATGTGCTATGAATACAGATTTAGATTGCAGCGTAACATACTGCACACATAACACTACAGGAAAATGCTCCCTAACAGATATTAAAGTTGGTGGAGATAGTGCCGATTCTTCTTCAGACACTTGTTGTTCTTCTTTTGCGCCTAAAAGAGATAGTATGACAAACTCTTCTTCTGAAAAGAAACCTAAGGACTCAGCTAAGATTCGTTGCGAAGCAAGACATTGCATGCACAATAGTTTTGGAGGCTGTGCCGCTTCTTCAATTCAGATTGAAACTTGCGACTGTGAAACTGATACATCTAATTGCAAGAGTACGCAATGTTCAACCTTTAGAATGTAATATATAATTCTTGACTAAAAAAGAGTTTTATCCCCACAATTAAATATGGGGATAAAACTCTTTTAAATATACTCTTTATTCTATTGAATTATTTATCATTATATAGCAGATGCAGTTTTATTTTTATCCGGTTTATAACTTAACATTCTCATAGAGTTTAAAATCGCAAGAACCGCAACTCCCACATCAGCAAATACTGCCTGCCACATATTCGCCATTCCAAGTGCCCCTAAAACCAATACTCCAAACTTTATTCCAAGTGCAAAGACAATGTTACCTTTTACTATATTCATTGTCTTATGAGATATCTTAATTGTTCCTGAAATCTTTGAAATATCATCATCCATAATAACAACATCTGCTGCTTCTATTGCCGCATCACTTCCAAGACTTCCCATCGCAATTCCTATATCTGCTCTTGTAAGTACTGGAGCATCATTAATTCCATCCCCTACATAAGCCAGTTTTTCATCTACAGAATTCTCTTTAAGAAGTTCTTCAACTCGCTCCACCTTTTCATTAGGCAACAGTTTAGCATATACCTGGTCTAATCCCACTGCCTCTGCTACCGCATATCCTACACTTTCACTATCTCCTGTAAGCATAACACATTTTTTAACACCATGCTTTCTTAAGGATTTAATGGTATCTGTTGCCTTTGGTTTAACAACATCTGATATAATAATTGTTCCTGCCAATTTACCATTTTTAGCAATAAACATGGTTGTTCCAAGCACCGACTCCCTGCTTACAAACATTTTATTCTCATTCATAAGCATTTCATTACCAACCAAAATTATATCCTCACCAACTCTTAATCTTACGCCCTGACCTGTAATCTCTTCATATTGAATGTCAGCGCTCATATTAACATCTTTACCGTAAGCATCCATTATTGATTTGGCAATTGGATGGTTCGAATAACTTTCTGCCATTGCCGCCATCTTAAGTATCTCTTCTTGCTGGTATTCTTCATTATTTGGCACAACCTTTGTCACTTTAAAAACACCTGTAGTCAGTGTTCCTGTTTTATCAAAAACAACAGTCTTTAATTTACTCATAGATTCAAGGTATGTGCTTCCCTTTATAAGAACCCCATAAGAAGATGCGGCCCCAATTCCACCAAAGAAACTAAGGGGAACAGAAATCACCAAAGCACATGGACATGAAATTACTAAAAATGTACATGCTCTAAATATCCACTCTGATATATTTCCCATAAATATAGGTGGTACAAAGGCCAACAAACATGCTAAAACAACTACTATTGGTGTATACACTTTTGCAAACTTAGTAATAAAGTTTTCTACTGGTGCTTTATTGGCACTGGCATTTTCAACAAGTTCCATAATCTTTGAAACTGTAGAATCTTTATACTCTTTTCTTGCCTCATATCTAATTAATCCGGTAAGATTTATACAACCGCTAATAACTTCATCTCCCGGTTTAACATCTTTGGGAATAGACTCTCCTGTAAGAGAACTGGTATCCACTGATGAATTACCTGATATCACAACTCCATCTATTGCAATCCTGTTACCAGGCTTTGCAACAATAATATCACCTACATTTACCTCCTCTGGAAATACACAGGCAATCTCACCATTTCTTTCAACCGCTGCAACTTCCGGACATATATCAAGAAGGTCTGATATGGATTTCCTTGATTTATTAACTGCATATGACTGGAATAATTCCCCTACCTGATAGAAAATCATAACCGCCACAGCCTCGTTAAACTCACCAATGGCAAAGGCACCAAATGTAGCAAGGGTCATAAGAAAGTTTTCATCAAAAACTTTTCCTCTCTTAATATTTCTAAATGCTTTATTCACTACATCTGCACCAGCAATGCAATAAGGAATTATACTTAATGCACCTATAATCCACACATTAGACAATCCACTAACCTTAGAAACTATAATAATAAATACATATATTGCTAAAGAAAGAATTATTCGTTTTAGCATCTTCTTTTGTTTTTTATTAAGTTTGCTTTTCACGCTAAACCTCCAAATCACAATCAGGGTCTACATTCTTTATTACCTTCACTACTTCTTTCATTATTTCGTCAAATCTGTCATCATCAGCTTCTATAATGAGTTTTTGTGCCATAAAACTAACACTTGCTGACTGTACGCCATCTATTTTCTTAATTCCATCTTCCATCTTTGCTGCACAATTGGCACAATCCAAATCACTAAATTCATATTTCTTTTTCATATTAATATACCTCGTTTCTATATTTTAATTAACTATTCCTTTATATGTTCCATTCCCTGACTCAAAATCAAACTTACATGGGAATCAGCAAGAGAATAAATAATTGATTTACCATCTCTTTGAGCCGTAACTAACTTAGACTGCTTTAAGATTCTTAGTTGATGAGATATAGCTGATTGCGTCATCCCCAGTTTATTAGCAATATCACATACACACATAGATGAAACTGATAAAACATATAGTATCTTTATTCTGGTAGAATCGCCAAACACCTTAAAAAGTTCTGCCAAATCTATCAGCAAATCTTCTGTTAAATCCTCACCTGTATCTAGTTTCTTATTCTCATCTAAATCATGATTACATGTACAATTACTATCTATCTTCAATATGCAATCTACCTCCTGTTATTATCTATTCACATTCGTTTTTTAAGTGCATTGAACACAAAAGTCATATTTATGTCTTATCTCGCTTCAACATATGAATAAGTGTTCATATGTTTACATTACTACTTGTTATATAATATGTCAACAACTTTTTTATTTATTGATTATTCTTTTCTCTTGAGTAAATATTTTTTTCAAATATAATATATTTATTAGATAAATATGAAAGGACTACCATGAACACTTTATTAGTTGCTATAAATTCAAAATACATACATTCTAATCTTGCCGTATACTCACTTAGTGCATATGCAAAATCCAAGGGACATACTGTAAATATAAAAGAATATACAATCAACCAGCAGCCGGATGCAATTATTAGGGACATTTATTCCCAAAAACCTGATTTAATAGGGTTTTCCTGCTATATTTGGAACATCGAATATGTAATTAAGATAGTCCCTGAGATTAAGAAAATTCTTCCTAATTGTATTATTATCATTGGTGGCCCGGAAGTATCCTTTGAAACAGACAAATATTTTGAAAAACTTCCGGATGTAGATGTAATAATAATTGGAGAAGGTGAGATTACATTTGCTAACATATTAGATACACTTAGTAATAAACCAATCTTTAAAACTAGTGACCTTTTATCAATCCAAGGTATAGCAATTAACAATCCACGAACAACTAATACCCTAAATACTTATCTTAATATGGATGAACTTCCATTTCCATATGAAAATGTTAGTGATTTTCGTAACAAGGTAATCTATTATGAATCAAGTCGTGGTTGTCCTTACAGTTGCAGTTACTGTTTATCTTCTGTAGATAAAAGGGTTCGTTTTAGGAACCTTGAACTAGTCAAGAAAGAATTACTCACTTTTATTAATGCAAAGGTTGCTCAGGTTAAATTCGTAGACAGGACATTTAACTGTAATCGGGAACGTACTGCTGCTATATGGCAGTTCATTCTTGACAATGATAACGGCATTACCAATTTCCATTTCGAGATTTCAGCCGACATAATTACTCCAGAAGAAATCAATCTTTTATCTAAGATGAGACCTGGTCTTGTGCAACTTGAAATTGGAGTTCAGACAACTAATACAGATACGCTAAATGCCATTTACAGAAATGTTGACTTTAAAGTCTTATCTGATGTTGTAACTAAAATCAATCGTCTTGGTAATGTACACCAACACCTTGACCTTATTGCCGGACTTCCTTATGAGGATTATTCTTCATTTTCCAATTCATTTAATGATGTATATGCCCTTAAACCTGAACAACTACAACTAGGATTTTTGAAAATCTTATCAGGTTCAAATATGCAACACACAGCGTCTAAAATGAACATTCAGTATACTAACTATCCGCCTTACGAGGTTATCTCAACACCTTGGATATCTTATGAAGATATACAAAAACTAAAAGGTATAGAAGAGATGGTTGAGATGTATTACAACAGCGGACAGTTTAACGCAACTATTGCTTATATTATAAGATACTTTGATAATCCCTTTGCCTTTTATGGTTTTCTTGCCAACTACTTCGCAAACAATGACTTAACAGACATTGGACATTCTCGTATAAAACGATACAGTATTTTGCTAGATGCTATAACCTCTTTAGATAAATCTCTGGGAATAGATATAGATTTACTTAAAGAAACCTTATGCTATGATTTATATCTTAGAGAAAACCTTAAGAGCCGTCCTGAATTTTTGCCTGATAATATCCATTACAAAAAAAAGATTCATTCCCTGTACTTAGACGAGGAACGAATCCGCAAAATACTACCTGATTATTCTTCTTATACTACAAAGCAAATAGAGCGATTAACTACCATACAGCACTTTAGCATTGATATGTCAGCCTTAATCTCTAGTGGCGATGTAGTATACAAAGAAAACTATGTGTTATTTGACTATCTTATCATTAATAAAGTAACACACTCTGCAAAAACAATTACAGTTCAATTGTAAGTTCTACCGGACAATGATCAGAGCCAAGAACCTGAGTATGTATCTTGGCATCTAAACATTTGTCTGCAATATTATCAGATACTAGAAAATAGTCTATACGCCAGCCCGCATTCTTTTCGCGGGCTTTAAATCTATATGACCACCATGAATATATGTTTTCCATATCAGGATAAAAATGTCTGAAAGTATCCACATATCCTTGTGCCAAAAGATCTGTAAACTTTCCTCTCTCCTCATCTGTAAATCCTGCATTTCTTCTGTTGGTCTTTGGATTTTTCAAATCAATCTCTTTATGTGCCACATTCATATCACCACACACAATAACTGGCTTATTCGCCTTTAATGAATTAAGATAATCCTTAAATGCATCTTCCCAAGTCATTCTATAATCTAGTCTTGCCAGTTCATTTTGTGAATTAGGTGTGTATACTGTAACCATATAGAAATTGTCAAATTCTAAGGTAATCACTCTACCTTCCTGGTCATGCTCTTCTATGCCAATACCATAGTTTACACTTATTGGCTCCTTTTTGGTAAATATAGCTGTACCTGAATATCCCTTCTTCTTTGCATAATTCCAGTACTGATAATACCCTTCAAGTTCAAGGTCTAGTTGACCTTCTTGCATCTTGCTTTCCTGAATACAGAAAATGTCTGCATCCTCTTCTTTAAAATAATCTAAAAAGCCTTTTGTTACACAGGCTCTTATTCCATTAACATTCCATGATATGAGTTTCATAAAGTTTTCCTTTCAAATAGTTATATTACATAAATCGTTTTCATACACTGATATACTTGCTCATCACTCCACTGCTCGTACAATTTATGTATTTTGTTCGCCTTCATCGTACAAAATACATAAATCGTTCGCTCAGAGTCGTAATACTCAATGTATATCAGTGTATGAAATCAAAGTCTCTCATGTAGCTTTTTATTATTTCATTTCGCCAATCTTCTCTTATAACTACATTGAGGCGTCAATATATTGGGTGGCTGCTATTGCTGCCACAGCTCCATCCGCCGCTGCTGTAACAAGTTGCCTTACTTCCTTTGTCCTCACGTCTCCTGCTACAAAGATTCCCGGTACTGTTGTTTTACAACTTTCATCAGCCACAATGTAACCATTATCATCTATTTTCACAAGTTCCTTTACAATATCTGTTGCAGGCTGAACTCCCACAGCCACAAACACTCCTGCTACATCTAAACTAAAGTTCTCTCCTGTCTTTATATTCTGTATCTCTATTCCTTCTACTTTGTCATTGCCAAGGAATTTTGACACTGTGCTATCCATAATAAACTCAATATTATCTTTACTTTTTGCTCTTTCTACCAATACTTCTTGTGCTCTAAAGGTATCTCTTCTATGAATCAGATATACCTTATTACAATATCCCGAAAGAACAATCGCGTCATCCACTGCAGTATTACCACCACCTATAACTGCTACATCCTTTCCCTTATAAAAAGCACCATCGCAGGTAGCACAGTAAGACACACCTCTTCCTGTTAATTCCACTTCTCTATCAATTCCAAGTTTTTTGTTACTACCACCCATTGCAAGAATAACCGTCTTCGCCATGTATTTTCCGTTCTCGCTAACAACCTCTATACCATCTTCTAACTTGTTTATTCCTACAACCTTTTCGTTTTTATATTCAGCCCCAAGTTCTGTTGCCTGAGTATATAGCCCATAAACAAAATCAAAACCGGATACACTTTTAATGCCGGGATAATTTTCAACCACCTGAGTATTAACTATCTGACCACCATAAAATGCTCCATCTAAAACCAAAGTTTTCTTTCCTGCTCTCACTCCATATATAGCAGCAGATAACCCTGCGGTTCCCGCGCCAATGATTACTATGTCATACATACTTGCTCTCCATTTCATGCTAGAAATTAGTCGTTCATACAACTATTAATAATATTAACAGAAATGAGAGTGGATATCCAGTAAAAATGGAATGTTCATGTCACCATAATTTTAGGTTAATGCAAATGTTAAGTCGAATGTACCGAAGTGATGCATAATAATCGCCCCGTTAGGAGCACAGAATCTCTGCATTTCCAACGGGGCGATTTCATTTTGTGTGTTTATTTTTGTGTGTTTATTTTTCTGTTTTATCTTCCGCTAGGGCTTCAAATCTTTAATTTACCATGTGATGTTTCTAATAATCATGGATGTAATTCTCTCCGCCTGTGCGGTGTATCTATCAAGTTCAGCCTGCATTTCCTCATCCGTAGGCATTGTATCTTTTCTCCAATTAGATATTCTTTCATCACTATATACTTCCTGACAATCATAGAATACAACGAGTTTTCCATCTACAATAAAACTATACATAACAGTTACTCTTAATGGTGGTGTAATAACAGAGTATTTAGTTGAGTAATCTACAACTATATGCTTATCCATCTCTATTCCTGCAATAGTAACCTTGCTAGTTTCTTTAACTTCTACCTTTACATTTTCTAAATAATACGCCCAGTAGTCAGCCGTATAATCACACATAGCCTGAACTCTGTCTGTAGCATTCACAATACTTTCATCTTCAATAACATTTATATTCATCCTATCGAAATCAGAACTAAATCCTTTAAGCATTGTAGGTCTATTATCATCAACATTCATCTGTCCAGGATAATTTATTCTATATGTTTTATCCCCTATAACAACCTCATCGTCCTCTCTAAAGAGACCTGACAACTCATTGCCCTCTTCTCCTATTTCGCTGAACATTTCTCCGTTATACTCCTCAAGAGACAAAATCATCTGTACTGCATGCTCTAGACCTTTAACCTTTGTATTATCTATGTTTTCAAGATACCACACATTAAAATTAAGTAACTGCCCCTTATAATCTACTATGTAGCCTGCAACCTTATTTTCCTCATAATGATTTCCCTCATAATATAAAGCCTTCATATCCCCTATTTTAACGTACTCTTTGCTAGTAATCTCAATATTATCTAATTCACTATAATATCCAAATGAATCAGAAATAAAATTGTCATTATAATAATCAACAAACATAGTATCTACATCATCAAAGGATTTTAAGCCATTAATAACACTTACCTCAACTCCTGTAGCCACATCATGTTTTGCGCCATTCATAAGCAGCCATGTACCGCCTCTTCTATCATAACTTGATACTGCATCCTTATCAAGTGGTGCCATATACGATACTCCCAATGCTAAATCTCCAAATCTACCTGCGAAGTTAAGTTCCATTGTTGGTTCAGTGCTAACCTCTTTAAGTCCATCTAATTCTTCATTAGCACCGCTTTCAGTTTTAGCATTTGAACTACCACCTTTGCCACCATCCTTATCATCATTACCACCAAGAAAAACAGCTGCACACACTCCACCTACAGCTAATGCTGCCACTGTTATACCTATTGCGATTTTCGCACCTAATCCCATTCCTTTTGTCATTTTAACGCTTTCCTTTCCAACTTCTTTTCCTATTTCATTCCCAATTTCTTTTCCGCCATTTACCGGCACATTTTCCATTGCAGTTTGTATATCAGGGAGAGCGATTTGTGCACTGACTGTATTCTTTTCAAGGCTATACACTGCACCCAAAAAAGGCAGTATAGCAATGCAACGGAACTTAACACCTTTATCTTCAAGCTCCTCAACCTGTTTTCGGAGGGCCTTTTTGGCATAGTTTATTCTGCTACGTACAGTCGCTTCGGAGCAGTCCATGGCCTCAGAGATTTCTCTTACAGACATCTCTTCAAAATAAAACATAAATATTGTTATCCTTTGCTCTTTTGGCAGCTTGTCTATCATAGCCAGTAGTATATCCGATACTTCCTTATCGGCAACCACTTCCTCTGGAGATTTATCTTCAGCTGCCTGTTCCTTAAAAATATCTTCCTCATCTTCAGTACAATTATCCACCATATCAAATTTACGGTTCTTCTTAATGTAATTAATACTAAGATTGTTAGCAATTGTTCTAAGCCACGCAGGAAGTCCTTCTGGAGAATGTAAAAGTTCTATTTTGTTAATGGCACGGAAAAGTGCTTCCTGTGCTACATCCTCAGAATCCTTGTCATTTTCTGTAATCCTTAGACACACATAATACACATCTTTATAAAACTCGTTATAAAACTCTGTTATGGCATCGTTATCCTTGTTACGTATTCCGTCTACTAAATCTTTGTAGTTCATTTTTCATCCTTTCTAAAGCGATTTATCGCATGTATTTTTTGCTCTCATATATATAAACAACAGTTTTTTCAAAAATGATTTATATTTTTTTAATTTTACAAAAAAATTTTTCAAAAAATAACAAAGCCACAGAGTTTTTAATCCCTGTAGCCTGATATATGTTGATGTTTTCTAAATCTTATCTCGTTCTTTCAAATCATAGGAATCTTGTCCCTTGAAAGGATAGCCTTCCATAGTCACCTTCTACCAACATACCATATTCTAAACCGCTAACCACAAGTTCCATTCTTTTATTATACGCGCAAACACCACAATAAACATGACTGAAGTTATTGCTGAAGACAGAAAAAACATAACCTCAAACATATTAAACAGTCCTCCAGAAAGAATTATTTGTATATCTACTTTTCTGTATTTTTAGTTTACATTTGAGCTTTTACATGCCTAATGTCTTCAAGTGAATAACCAAGTTCCAACAAAGATTCTTGGCTATAGCCCCTTTTTAACATCTTCTTCAGAATATTAGTTTCACCTTCGGCTATACCCTCGGCTCTGCCCTCAGCTCTACCCTCAATTATGCCCTTGGCTCTGCCCTCAGCTCTACCCTCAATTATGCCCTCAGCTCTGCCTTCGGCTCTACCCTCAATTATGCCTTCGGCTCTACCCTCGATTATGCCCACAGCTCTGCCCTCGGCTCTACCCTCGATTATGCCCTCAGCTCTACCCTCGATTATGCCCTCAGCTCTGCCTTCAATTAACCCTTCTTCTTTGCCAATCTTTTGCTGCTCAAGTTCATACATCCATGCCTGCATATATTCCACCTGCCATTCCTTGTTCATTCTGCCTACTTTAACCATTTTATCTAACTCTTTGGTATAGTCATCAGTAGGTTCCTTTCCATCGAAATAGTCTAACACCGCTTTAAGCTCTGGAGTTATTTCACCTACAGAACCTTTTGTATTAAGTATAACCTTATATGCACCATCATTCAACCTTAAATCTTCTTCCCTGCAGATATTTTCAAATGAATAAATATATCTATTTCTTTCAAAAAAGTCAAAGTTGCAGATAAATATAACATAGCTGTTATTTAACTCTGAATAGTGCATACCCTTTTCTAGACTATTTAAGTCAATAAGACTTTGATAATACCTAGTTCTCTTAGGCATCCAATCATAGCTTTTTACCTGCATTTCCAAATCGTATACAGAACCTTCTTCATCATCAACATAAACATCAAGTCTTATTCCTTTAGAATCAGTGGTAATCTCAATAGCTTTTTGAGTTTGGTACTCGATACGTTTGATTTTTTTGCCAAAAATTCTTTCCAATAATCCTTTGCAAAGGTTTTCATCCTGCATAACCTTATAAAACATAAAGTCGTTTGAAATTTCTAGTTTTTCATACTCTTCATATTTTTTTCCCATCTTTCTCCCTCTTTCTTCATTTAGTCTTTTCACAAATTACATTGCGTATTCACAAATCTTTCTTTTATTATATCCTCATTGAAACTATTTATCAACAGTTTTATTCAATAAGCCAAATGTTTTCTATACTCTACGCAACAAAAAGGACTAAAACTGATATATTAATCTAGTCTTAGTCCTTTTATCACTTAAATATCTTACATTCTTTATGTTTTAATTTACTACATAAGTTTCTTATAAAGTTCTGTAATCTCCTCAACACTTGTGTCTCTTGGATTACCAGGTCTGCAAGCATCGTCATAAGCTGACTGGGCAAGGAAAGGTATATCTTCTTCCTTCACAATTTCTTTGAGATTAGCTGGTATACCAACATCTGTTGAAAGTTGTCTTACAGCATCAATGGCTGCTTTTCTGTATTCCTCTACAGACATATCTTCTGTGCCATCTACTCCCATTGCCTTAGCAATGTATTTGTACTTATCTCCTGTAGCCTGTGCGTTATATTCCATTACTGTTGGGAGAATAATTGCATTAGCAACACCATGTGGTGTATCATATAATGCTCCCAATGGATGAGCCATAGAATGAACTATTCCGAGTCCTACATTAGAAAATCCCATTCCAGCAACATATTGTCCAAGTGCCATTCCTTCTCTTCCTTCATCTGTGTTATCAACTGCACCACGAAGTGAACGAGCGATAATTTCAATTGCCTTAAGATGGAACATATCAGATAGTTCCCAAGCTCCTTTAGTAATATAACCTTCAATTGCGTGAGTCAACGCATCCATACCAGTTGCCGCTGTCAGTGACTTTGGCATTGTAGCCATCATATCCGGATCAACAAATGCTACTACAGGGATGTCATGTGGGTCTACACACACCATCTTTCTATTCTTTTCAACATCTGTAATAACATAATTAATTGTTACTTCTGCTGCTGTTCCTGCGGTTGTTGGTACTGCAAGAATAGGCACTGTATTTTTCTTAGTTGGTGCCACTCCCTCAAGACTTCTAACATCAGCAAACTCAGGATTGTTAATAATAATTCCTACTGCCTTTGCAGTATCCATTGATGAACCGCCACCAATAGCTATTATGTAATCGGCTCCAGCCGCTTTGTATGCTGCAACTCCTGCCTGCACATTCTCTATAGTTGGGTTAGGTTTAATTTCTGAAAACACCTCATATTCAAGTGAAGCATTCTCAAGAACATCTAGTACCTTTTTAGTTACTCCAAACTTAATTAAATCAGGATCTGAACAAACGAAAGCTTTCTTAAAACCACGACCAATAACTTCTGGTGCAATATCGTTAATTGCGCCTTTTCCATGATATGATGTCTCATTTAAAATAAATCTGTTACTCATTATGCCTCCTTTGTTTTTCGAAGAAAAATGCGACTACCCATGTAGGAGCAAACGCAATAAATTGCGTACGCATTGGCCTCCTTTGTTTTTTCATTAAATTTTATAAACAAATTATAACACCAATCAAGATTTTTCTCAACTATTTTATCAATTTTCTGACAATTTATTTTTCATTTTTTTGTTTGTTCTACAATCTATTTATGCATATAATCATAGAACCATTTTCCGCTTTCTGTTAAGTCACTTTGTTTAAATCCATTAGTCTTATTTACATCTGATTTTATTAAAGCGCAGGTTTCTCCTTTATTGGACATATTCCACACGCAATAACTTATAGAATTATCACCTAACATCTTCATCCACTTATCGGCTTCTGGCACATTAACCGCACCCTGTCCTGATGCATCACAAATTCCAAATTCTGATACTATTATCGGCAGTCCTTTGTTAAGTGCCACCTGCAGCTTATCTCTCAAGAATTGTCCATGTGTATTAGCATAAAAATGCAATGCGTAAAGCACATTATCATATTCTAGTGGACTATCAGCCACAATATCTACATCCTGAGACCAGGTGGGTGTTCCGACAATAACTATTGCATTAGGGTTATTATTCCTAATGACCTTTATTATTTCCTCTGCATATACCTTTATATCATTCCATGCTGTTCCACCATTGGGTTCATTACAAATCTCGTATATTACATTATCGTAATCTGCATACGTCTTTGACATTTCCTTGAAGAAATCTATTGACTGTTCCTTATACTTATTAGGGTTTTGATCATTTAGAACATGCCAGTCAATGATTACATACATATTAAGGTCTGTGGCATATTTCACCCCGTCCTTAACAACATTTTTTAATGCCCTTTTGTTATCTTCTCCCCCTACGCAATAACCATTGTAATCATCAGTGTACACAGCAAGCCGAATTGTATTGACATTCCACTTTTCCTTAAGTTCTTTAAATAACTTCTTGTCAACATATTGCGGGAACCATGAAAGTCCATGGGTACTAACACCTTTTAAAACAATCTTATTTCCTTTTTCATCTGTAAGATGTCCTCCAACAACCTTTAACTGGTCACACTTCTCACCTCCATCAAAAACAATAGGTTTCTTTGTTTTTGATGGGCTTTTTGTTGGTGCTTTTGTTGGTTCCTTTGTTGGTACTTTCGTTGGTTCCTTTGTTGGCAAATTCGATGGCTCTATTACAGGATTATATGTCGGCTCCAAAGTCTCTTGTGGGCTTGGCTTAATAGTCGGTTCTTTTGTCACTATCTGCCAATGCCTTGTTGCATCTGCCTGAGAATAGTTATTATCTTTTTCATTACCTTTTTCTTTATCGTACATTAACATAACAACTACTCCACTAATTGCAAGAATAAATGTTATGATTAGCACTATCATTATCTTTTTTTTCATACTTTCACACTTTCCTAATATGCCTCTTATCCTTATTCAAAGTATCCTCTATATTTCACTTCAAACCTTCCATCAGGATAATAATGATTACATAAATCAATGAGATAATCGTCAGTCATACTTGCTACATAATCTACAACGATATCATCAATACCATTTTCCCTATACTTTTTATTAGAATAGTACTTAGTGGTCTCTTCTATATAATTAATATGATGAGTATATATATACGAGTTTTTATTGTCCTCAATTAAATCCTTGCGCATTTTTTCATATATGAATTCAAACATTGGATGAATTTTTTCCCTATACACACTCTCCACCTTTTCATTCATGTATATCAGTTTATAATTTTCTCTCTTCCCGATGGAGAATGCTTCAAAATACTCCTTATCCATTTTTAAGTAAGGCTTTCCATAACTATTTTCAACAATATTCACAATCATATTATTGATTATTTCACCATTAGTCTTACCTATCTTAGTTTGTTCAAATTCCTTGTCATCTTCTATAAGTCCAAGTCTTATAGCATCTTGGCGATCCTTTCCTAGATATGCAATTATATCAGACACTCTCATCACGCAAGCCTCTAAAGTTGATGGTATAAGTTCTTTATTGGCTTTTTGATTAGTAAGACAGTTTTCCATTCTTTTATCAAATAAATCAAATGTCATATCTGACACCGGACGATACTCTTGCATCTCCATTTCTCCGTTATGACATATGATTCCATCCAAAGTCTGCAAAGACAGATTAAGTGGAAATATCTTATCAAGAACTCTGGCGCTTTGAATGTTATGATTAAAATATCTACCTGTTCTGGCACTATATATCTCATTTAGTTTTCTTTCCCCTGCATGACCAAAAGGAGTATGCCCTATATCATGTCCCAAGGATATTGCCTCAATCAAATCTTCATTGAGATTTAACATTCTTCCGATATTTCTTGCAATTCTTGCTACAAGTTGAACATGCTGCGCCCTTCTGCTTATATCATCATTTTTATACAATGAAAAAACCTGAGTCTTATCACTATACCTGTTGTAATATGGAATATGCATTATTTTTTCAATATCCCTGACAAATGCAGGTCTCCACAAACTGGCTCTATCATGAGACATATCCCTTCTTACAATATTCTCATCCTTACATGCATATGGATTAATCTTATGACATTCTCTATCTTCATATATCTGGTTTTGCACTTCCTTAGATATTTCATTGTATTTAACCATTTTCTTCTCCATTTCTTATTACAAGACAAGACCCGCATAACGGGTCTTGATTGTTAATCTGCTAATTATTGTTTATTTCCTATTGAATCTTTCCCAATGTACATCTTCCCAACCTGTTGTATCAAAGGTTTGTCTCATGCACTCACTGAAATACTCAATTTTTTCTTGTAGATTAGGAGTCTTTTCAAACTCCATATATGTATATGCTTCTCCCATTATTGCCTCAAACAATCTGGCTCTGTCCTCTGTAGGATAAGTCATTGCATATGAATCAATAAAATAAACATCTGACAAACTATCATACATTTCCAAATCATATACATACTTGTGATTTCCATCAAATCCATACTCATCATAGGTAAAAGTATACATACCTTCCTTTGGATTAAACTTATCCCAGATTTCATCACTTAAAAGTGGATTATCCCTTTCTATATCTGCATTACATATTTTCTCATCTATTGCATGACATAATTCATGATGGAATGTAGATTCAATCATATCAACAAAATCACAATTAATATATAATACTATTTTGTAATTTTCTGAAGCCTTAAAACCACCTGCCAAATCTAGCACATCATCTTCAACACCTCTAAGTTCTCCTGCCAAATATACATGCAAGCCTTTAGTATAACTATCGTTAAACTGTGCAAAAAAGCCTTTAGGATATTTTGCCAGAGCATATTCAAGTTTATCTAAAGCATCTTCAACATTCTCATATCCTAAATATGGTGCTGACGAATAGCCTCCTGAATAATTACCACATTCTTCTCCTATATATACTTCCACTCCGTATTCTTCTTCCATTTTATCTGCTCTTTCCTTCAAGGGTTTTAGTTCCTCACTAAGTTCTCCCGGAGTATAGAGTGTAATATCACTAGCAGTAATTACCTTAGATGGACAAGTTCCTGTCTTATATTTTTCAACTTTAGCATTACCCTGCTCTTTATTATCGTCTAGATTCCATATAAAATACCTTGTCTCTGAGTCAATATTATTAATGGTAACAAGCAAAGTATCTTCATCCAAATATTTTGGTATATCAACAACATTGGCTCTATAAAGCATCTCTCCATCATAGCCTGTATCCTTTATCTCGCTACAAGGAATCTTTATCTCTTGTTTATCAATTAATCTTCCCTGTTCATTGTCATATACCTCCATTATTACTACATCATCCTTTGTAGTAGTAAACATAACGTCCCCATTATCAAGTATAATCTTATTAAAGTCTGTATCCTTGCACAAATATTTCCATTGATTCTTCTCATCATAAGCAATTATCCAACTGTCTACGCCCATTTCTCCATATTGTCCTATATAAAACACATCATTATCAATACTGCTAAATGAGTTTTCATCACTACATATGTACTTAATCTCTCCATTTTGAGCATTAATTATTGTTTGATGATATTGAAAATCTTCATGGAGCATATTTACTATCAAATAATCCGAATTATCTGCTGTTGTTAAAACCCCACCAATATAATCAATTAAACCAGTTTTGTTCAACTTAATATCGGATGTTTCTCCAGATGCAACATCATATTTAATTAAGGCTTTATTCTTTACACAATATATCTGCTTTCCACTACTGTTAACGAAAACTCCGTCATAGCCTTCTAAGTTATACTCACCCACCATGTTCAAATCATTATCGTATATTATTCCACTAGCACTTTTGTCAGCAATACTACTTAAAACAAATACTTCCTTCTTATCTTCTACAAAATACTTATTACCATCAACTGTTATTTCTTTGTTAAGTTTTAATGTATCCCTATCCAAAGACACTATCTTATGACTAATTGAGTATTCTAGTTCTCCTTCGAATTCCTCACTACTAGTCTCGCTTCTCAATGCGCAGTCTACGGTTATAGAATCATCTGTAACACCAAGTATTGTAGTAAAATCAATATTTTCGTCTTTATCCGCAACTTTGTTACTATATAAGGCAGCCAAATAAAAATCCTGCTGTTTTTCATCTTCATTGTCATAATATTCATATCCTGAAAGATTTAACACATTAGGATTCTTAGGCTCTGGTGTTGGCTCTAGTGTTGGTTGAACAGATGAAGAGGAAGTTTCCTTTGGTGATTTCGTTGCCTTGCCTGTCTCTTCATTATCCTTACTACATGCAGTTACAGATAATAAAGATATCATCAAAATGACGACTAGATATTTTACCCTGTTTAATTTCTTCACTTTAAACCATCCTTCCTATTTTCCTTCATACTTAATTACTGCATCCATATCATATCCTGATAGTTTTTCTCGTCCATTAAGTCCTTGCAACTCTATTAAGAAGATAACTTTGGCAACTTCTCCTCCAAGTCTTTCTACCAGATTAACTGCGGCCTTAACAGTTCCCGCTGTTGCTACTAAATCATCAACGATAACTACCTTTTGCCCTGGTTTTATAGAATCTGTATGCATCTGCAGTTTTGCACTTCCGTATTCCAAATCATATTCTTCTGTAATGGTATCACATGGAAGTTTACCCGGCTTTCTGGCTGGTACAAATGCTTTATTATTCATATAAGCCAATGCAGCTCCAAATATAAATCCTCTTGAATCAATGCCAACAATAGAGTCATAATCCACACCCTCTAATAGTTTGTTCATCTCATCCACCGCTAAATGAAATCCTTCTGGGTCCTGCAATACTGTAGTTATATCTCTAAAAATAATGCCTTTCTCTGGAAAATCAGGTATACTTCTAACATATTCTTCTATCTTTTTCATAACAAACTAATTAATTCCTTTCATAAAATTATTCTATATGTATTTCTAATAAAACACACATTATATGATACCATAAATGCCCTACAAATGAAAGACTTTCTAAATATACATCTCTTACTTTTTTATACTGCCCCAACTATGCTTTCTCTCTGTTTTATTAGAGATACAATTAAAGTTTTTATCCAAAAAAGTAAAAAATACATTGAGATTATTTGTATTAAGTGATATTTTATTATAGTAAGTATTTTTCTCAGTAAAGGATATGAATTGTATGAGAATTGGATTTGATAATGAAAAGTATTTGAAAATGCAATCTGAGAATATTAAAGAGCGCATTAAACAATTTGACAATAAACTGTATTTGGAATTTGGCGGCAAACTTTTTGATGATTTTCATGCATCTAGGGTTCTTCCCGGATTTGCTGCAGACTCAAAATTACAGATGCTTATGCAGTTGGCTGATCAAGCTGAGATAGTTATGGTAGTAAGTGCAGACGACATTGAGCAAAACAAAATACGAGAAGACCTTGGCATCACTTACGATAATGATGTTATTCGTCTTGTTGAAGCCTTTCGCGGGAGAGGACTCTATGTTGGAAGTATTGTATTAACTAAGTATGCTAAACAACGTAGTGCCATTCTATTCCAACAGCGTATGGAAAATCTTGGTTTCAAAGTATATCATCATTACTTAATTTCTGGATATCCAACTAATATCCCTTATATAGTAAGTGAAGAAGGTTTTGGCAAGAATGATTATATTGAAACTACAAGACCTTTAGTTGTTGTAACCGCACCAGGTCCTGGAAGTGGAAAGATGTGTACATGTCTTTCTCAGTTATACCATGAACTAAAACATGGTATCAGAGCAGGTTATGCTAAGTATGAGACTTTCCCTGTATGGAATATTCCTCTTGATCATCCTATTAATATTGCCTATGAAGCAGCAACTGCCGACTTAAATGATATGAACATGATTGACCCATATCATCTTAAAGCATATGGCGAAACAACAGTCAACTACAATCGAGATATAGAGATATTCCCAGTCTTAAATGCCATGTTTATGAAGATTTATGGTACAAGCCCATATGCTTCACCTACCGACATGGGTGTTAATATGGCTGGAAACTGCATTATTGATGATAGTATTTGTAAAGAAGCATCTAAACAAGAAATCATTCGTCGTTACTATCAGGCTCGTTGTGGACTTGCCACTGGAAAAAGAACTCCTGATGAAGTTAACAAAATAGAGATGCTTATGAGCCAGACATCTGTTTCATCATCAGATAGAGCTGTTGTTAATGTTGCTATGGAATTAGAGGATAAGATAGGCGCTCCAACTGCTGCCATTGAACTGTCTGATGGAACTATTATCACAGGAAAGACCGGCGCTTTGCTTGGTGCAAGTTCTGCTGCTCTTTTAAATGCTATTAAACATCTGGCGGGAATTCCACACAAAGAATTAATTCTCTCACCAGAATCTATAGCACCTATTCAAAAGTTAAAGACTCTTTATCTTGGAAGCCGTAATCCACGACTTCATACAGACGAAGTTCTTATTGCTTTGTGTGCGACTGCTGCAAATAACGAGATTGCCAACCTTGCTCTAGAACAATTACCTAAGTTGAAAGGATGTCAAGTTCATTCAAGTGTTATTTTATCTTCAGTAGACACAAAAACTTTTAGAAAACTTGAATGTGAACTAACATGTGAACCTAAAACCTCAGGAAAGGATTAGTATAGAATAATGCATATATTCATTTCTCATTCCTCAAAGGACGCTAAGATTGCCAATGAGGTGTGCGAGTATTTGGAAGATAACAAGCACACTTGTTTTATTGCACCTAGAGATATTCGTCCTGGACGTGACTACGCATCTGAGATTGTGGACGGTATTGACAGTTCTGATGTTATATTGTTTTTACTTTCCGACGCTTCTAACAATTCTCCCCACGTTCTAAGAGAAATTGAACGTAGCGTAGGACTTAACATACCTATATTAGTTTATAGCCTTGAAGAGGTAACTTTAAGCAAATCTCTGGAATACTTTATAATGACACACCAATGGATTAATACAACTCATAGTGAGTATAGTATTATTTTACAGTCAATAAATGATTTGGCTAATTCAAAACCAACTCCTAATCAAACTGAAACTAAAGAGAATAGACATTCTAATCTTATAGAGAAAGAATCTCTTACCGAAAGTAACGATAAGGAATTAAAGAAAATATTTTTTCCACTTAGCATATTAGTTTTGATAACAGCCATTCTTGTCCTATCATTGGGTCTTAATAATACTCAACAAAAATCTGACTCCCAAGATGATGATAAGAATGCTTCACATACTACATCAGATTCTAATTCCAACTCTTATTCAGGAGATATAAAAGTTGGAGATATTGTAAGTTTCGGTTCCTATTATGACGAAATTATCGACTGGTATGTAGTTAGTATTGACAAAGCCAATGGTCACGCTACTCTCGTTGCAAAGAATATATTGACCTTTAAAGGCTTTGATGCTGCTGATAGTGGCAATTTCAATTGGGATGGCGATAAATGTTATTATGGTGTTGATGATATGACTAATAGTGACTTAACTCTTCAGGCACACATAAGAGGTGATAGCACCTGGGCTACTTCAACCATAAGACAATGGCTTAATTCCGATGAATTAGAAGTACGATATGAAGGCCAGGCACCAACTGCACGTTCCTTCACCGATGGACATAATGAGTATAGTTCTGAAGCCGGTTTTTTATATAATTTTTCTAAGGAAGAAAGAGACTCTGTAATAGTTTCAAAGATTATTACTCCTGGAAATGCTCTTGCAAAAGAAGAAAACATTACAACCTCTGACAAAGTATACCTTATGTCTGAAGAAGAATTGAAACTTTTAGAAGAATGTGGTCTTAGTAAATACGGGGTTCCTACTGAAAAAGCCGTAGAACATGACGAATCAAAGTATTACGTTAATTACTGTCTAGACAGAAATATCGAAACTGCTGCATACTGGTTACGAACACCTGACACTAAAGAATCATCAAAATGTATGGTGTTATCCACTCATGTAGAAGACAAGATAGTTTCTTCCATGGCCGGGCTTTCATATTGTGGGGTCAGACCCGTACTAACCGTCAACCTAAATGCCAATACATTAACTCTCAGATAGAATATTAATATCAATTATATATTCTATAGGAACTAGTGTATCATCATTCATAATAAGTTTTTTGTTATAATCATCTATTTTTTTTAAATATCCACTGGTGGTAATATATTTACCACCAGTTTTCTTATTGTCTGGTACAAAGTATGTTACCTCTATATCCACCACACCACTATTACACTGAGAAAGTATTACTAGTTTTTCATTAATTACTTCTTTCTCATATTCATCCAACTCAATAGGATTAATAGTATATCTTCCTGTTTCTTCTATGGCATCACTATGTCCTCTAAGTGCTGCAAAAGAACCAAACTGTGCTGCCCTGTCTGCTATAGGCATAGGTGGATGTTTGGTAGATATATGCCTTGGCAAATTAATTATGTCATCATACATATGTTTCACCTCTTGCTATGCTTTATGTCCACCAATCTGTTCATTACGTTCTCTGGTAGTTGCACCTTCTTCAAAATTCATCCCCTTTAATACTGCATTCTTACCATACTTCTTCTTAATATTAAGCATTGCTTCTTGAATCTTTCGTTCCTTTATTCTTTCTTTTTTCTTTTCTTCTTCCTGCTCGTAATCTGTAAACAGACTAAGTTGAACATATTCATTCTTATGGTGGACTTCACTCTCTTTAATAACCTTATTAGCGCTTATATTAATTCTTCGAATCAAAAGTTTAGAGTTAATTATCTGGTCAAATAACTGACATACCTTTTCCATAATGAGACTAGTGGATGATGAGTATTGCGTAAGGTTAACTGTACCATGAGCATGTTTGGGTACTTCCCTTCCATAGTAGTCAACACTTATCTCCCCTTTATATCTTTCCCTTATCTCCTTATTCTTTAAATTATCTATATCATAACCAATAGTCAACACAATCTGATTCGTCACCAGACCCTTGTCCACTAAATCCAATACTAAAATATCTGTCATCTCTTTAACAATTAACCTTGCCTTATCGCACTCATATGGTTCTTGTAACACCTGTCCCATACTTACACTATTAGTCAATGGTTTGTACGCTTTAATATCAGCAATTGTACAAGGCTCATATCCCCACGCATGGTCAATTAACAGTTCTGCATTAACACCAAATAGTTTATATAGTAAGTCCTCATTATAGTATTCATTTTCTTTTCCTATTGAACACCTTGCAACATCCCCCATAGTATATATTCCATTAGCCTCTAACTTTTTTGCATATCCTTTTCCCACTCGCCAAAAATCTGTAATCGGTCTGTGACTCCAAAGCCTCTTTCGATATGTCATCTCATCTAATCTGGCTATTCTAACGCCATTCTTGTCCGGTTGAATATGCTTAGCTTCTATATCCATTGCAACCTTGCTTAGATAAAGATTGCTGCCTATTCCCGCAGTGGCCGTAATACCTGTTGTCTTAAGTACATCAAGAATAATCTTCATTGCTAATTCTTCAGGTGTCATACCATATGTTGACAAATACCCTGTAACATCCATGAACACTTCATCTATGGAATAAACATGAATATCTTCTGGCGCTATATATTTTAAATATATATCATATATTCTGGTACTATATTCAACATACTTAGCCATACGAGGTGGTGCTACGATATAATCCACTTCAAACTCTAAACTGTTAGAAATCTCAGTATCACTATATGACTTTCCTTTAAATTCCCGTCCTAAACACTGTCTTCTAGAAGCATTAACTTCCCTTATTCTTTGAATTACTTCAAATAATCTGGCTCTTCCTGAAATTCCATGCTTTTTTAAAGTAGGAGTTACCGCAAGGCATATAGTTTTTTCAGTTCTACCCATATCAGCAACTACAAGATTAGTGGTCAAAGGATCAAGTCCCCTTTCTACACACTCAACGGAAGCGAAAAATGATTTTAAATCTATAGATATATATACTCTATTCACATTCTTTCCTTCCTTTCCCACTTTTCATCATACTTTAATACTATAAGCATAAGCATTATCTAAAGAATTATTCTTTTAGTTCTAAATTATACTTATTATATCACCAATCGAACATCTGTTCAATAAGTTTTATTATTTATTTCAATTTCTAATTATTCCATGCATAATCCAAACTAACTATGAATATTTATTTACCAATGACAATTTCCAATTGCACATATATTTATTATGCAGAAAGTAGGGACAATGACTTCAAAACAACTTGAAATACTAAAAAAAGCTTCTCCACATCTGATGCCAAGACCCAGTTCTTGTATCAATGCCCTTTTGATGGTAAATGAATTATCAGAAACTATAAGAAACATAAGAAATCCTAATGAACTAAGCACCTGTGATACAAAGGGGTTTTCCTCTAATCCCGAAGATATGCTTGTAAGTATTAAAAGTGTATGCTCACCAAGAGAGTGTGAAATAATCGATATGATTACCAATTTAAGAAAATCTAAAGACCTATATAACACATATAAAATGATTAGTCCTGAAATGTTTAAAGGATAGAAGGGATATTTTTATGGATAATACATCTTCATACAATAGCAACACTGATAATATTGATGCGTTTCTAAATTCTAATTTATTCTTACAAATGCATCCTCGCAAGAAAAATGTAATTACAAAACTAATCACCCAAGCTAAAGGCAAATCTGCTAAGGAGGCGCTTCCCCTTTTAATTCGTGCAAATGCTGAATTAAAAAAGATGAATCTCTCCTTTAGTTCTGACGAGTCTGCACAGATTTTCCTTATCCTTACTGCGAATATGCCGGAAGAAAAAAGGGAGCAATTAAGACAGTTCTTAAAATAACACCTGAGTAATTGCATAAAAACACCGTTTCACTTCTAAAATGAAACGGTGTTTACTACTATGCTCTAATATCAAATGTATATCTTTTCATTAACATATCTGAGGAATCTCTATCTATAAAATCTTTTACTATGTCAACTTCTTCCGTTTTTAGTTCAACAGAGCCACTAAATAAAAATCCCTTTTCCAAAAGCGCATATTCCAAATGCTCCATATTGGTTGTAAATAAATCTATGTCTGCTTTGTTAGGAAGTTGGAAGTTAGCATTTATTTCATTACCAGTTTTCTTAATACGTATATCCACAAGACCTAAATGCTCCATCTCAAGTCTTAACAAAACACTTATATTTTCTTTATTCTCAGCAAGTTTTTTCTTATCTGTCATAACAAACAACTCACTATGAATATTCTGATTAGCAAGTTTAACAGGAAGTTGTATATATGAAAACATATCATTTAACGTTTCCATAAAACTAATATTATTCTTCACATTGGAACTATGCTTTGAAACTTGAGTTTCATACTCTCCAAATGTTTTTTCTGCCAGATTACTTAGTTTTTCTGTCTGTTCATATATTCTTTCGTATGTATTTTCTACTTCGTTCCTATCTGCAAGATTATCTGTAGTTATAGTCCATTTTGAAATTATAGCCTCTCTGACAATATCCTTATATTCAGGTAGTTTTAAAGTTTTTAAAGCAGTTGTTGCATCTGCTTTTTCTAATACATAGTCAAGTCTTTCCATAAACTCAAATGATGTAATATGTCCTTCTAACACATCATTTGCCAGTTGTTCTACACCGGCAAGTCCCTTTATATCCTTTAAAGTCTGATGTATATTATTAATCTGCTCTTCAGATAAAAAAGAGGACAATGCAGAACTGTTTCTGGTAAATGTAGCATTCTTTTCCAAAATTGTCGTTATGACTGGATTTTCGAATAATGCTTTTGCACTTACCATTCCTCCCGTTGAGGAATCATAATCGCTAAAATACTCTGCCCTTTGGATATCCATCTTCTTAGCCTGTTCATAAGCATTTCCTATAGCCTCAGATACCTCATCAAGTCTTGCCCATCCCCCCTTGATGCCTTCCATAACCTCTCCATCTATCTCAAAATTACTTAATACACTAAGCAATATATCCTTATCCATAGCACTGGTAAATGCAACAGATGCTAAAGGCATAGGGCTCTTCAAAGGTTGTGGTCCTGACGAAAGTATCTTAACTACATCATGATTAATGTCTATAAGTTCATGGCCCGAAGTAACCTTATCAAATACTTGAGGTACTGAAGTTGCAATATCTCCCAATTCTTTAATTAATCTGTGTTCATAATTCCTATAATTCTCAAACTGAGCAGCATTATCATTTTCCACAGGAATATTATGCTTATTCATTAAAACAATAGTGTCTATACTTGCATTCTTATTAGTATATGTCTGGGCAATAACCTTCATAATGCTTTGCTTATCCACGGACATATTATTATTTAATAAAGCCTGCGCCACAGCTATATTCTTTGAATTTAAAGGAAGTGATGCCGCTTCAAGGGCTTTTTGTATTATAGAATTAACAGACTGCTCTGCTCCATTTAAAATAGGTTCTAAATACATTCTCCCACCAATATTATCCGTTTTAAATTCAAGTTTTTGTCCTATATACAAACTTGAAGCATCCTTTACCTTAGCACTAATCAGTTCTCCACTTTCCGTTCTAACAGTTATCTCATTATTCTTTAAATCGACAACCTCACCTTTTATTATTTCACCTTCAGCGTGATAATTCTCGCCATTAGAGTTCTTGTTAGAATCCAAACTATCATTAACTCGGGGATTATTCATAGCTTTACGGGCAGCAATAAAAGAGCCACTCAACTGGCTATTCATGTAACTATTAGCAGCTTTGTCATATCTGTTAATGTTAAATCCGTCCATATATGCCTCCGTATAAAAAAAACTACCAACCAAATTCTACGATATTTATCGGCTGGAAATGAGTTAATATTAATAAAAAAAGTGTACTTTCGTACACTTTTATGCTTCTACTTTTGCTTCATATTCATCAAAAACATGTTCAAACACAGGTGCCAGACCAATGAATTCACATCCATACATATATTCATTGTCTTTTCTTTGTTCTCTACGAACAATTCTTACTACACAATAGAACTTAGAATTCTCATCTCCAAGTTGTATTCTTGAATTAAAATAATACCCTACCGGTAATACGCTTTCCGTGACAAAACCAATACCTGTTTTAGAAATATTAACAATCTCTATAGGTGCATCTACATTACCCACTTTTATATTATCTTGTTTAAATAATGTTGAAATCTCAAGAGCCATGCTTATCGGAACTCTTTTGCAACGGCGTTTTTCAATACTATTACTTTCTGACATAAGTAATACCTCCAAGTTTTACATTTCCCTCTCCTGCAACTTCTAAAATCTTCCCATATATACTCTATAATTATAATAAATTTTCTTCAAATAGTAAAGTTTATTTATTATTCTTATTAATAAAAAGTTAATTTCTTAACTCTTTACTTACATTTCATTTAATGATATATTTTACTGTGTGCTAGAAATAAGCATATTAAATTATGTTTTGGAGGTAACTTAATGTTTTATTTATACAACATCTTAACAGCAACAGCTGCCCCAACCGCAACTGCAGCCGCGAAAGAAATAGAAGATATAACGGATATTAACCCTGTTTATCTTATAATTGCAATTGCAGCCTTCCTTACAATTATGATATCCCCACTTATTCAGATTAACCTTTCAGCATCAAAGAATAAATATCTATGGGTAATTCCACCTATTGTATCAGGAATTCTTTTCACAGTTATTGCTTTTTTAACTATTGAAAACATATTTGGCAGAATATTTTTATCAATTAGCGTTCCAATTGTACTAGTGATAATTCATATTGCTACCAAGAAAAACTTAATTAACTAGACAAATACAGTTAAAATAAAAGCCCTATATTGATATACTCTCTTGCTAATCAATCCTGCAAAAGTACATATATCACATATAGGGTTTTTAATTACATTCTATTTAAAACTTCAGCAAATAACCTATTAAGCACTCCCGGATTAGCCTTTCCTTTAGTCGCTTTCATTCCTTGTCCCACTAAAAAACCAATTGCTTTAGTCTTACCGGCCTTATAATCAGCTACAGATTGAGGATTATCATTTACAATCTGAACAACTATTGTCTCAAGTTCTCCTTCGTCATTAACAGATTCTAATCCATGTTCCTTAACATATTCTCTTGGATTAATGTCTTCCTTAAAAATGTGTTCAAATACTTCCTTTGCCACAGCCCCATTAATCTTTCCTTCTTCTACTAATTCAATAAGCATAGCCAGATTAACCGGTGCAAAGGAAAGGTTGTCTGCGTCTGTACCCGTTTCCTTTATAAGTCTTAGTGTTTCGACCATTAGCCAGTTACTTACCTTTTTAGGCTGTTTGCATATACTTGTTGCTTCTTCAAATATATCAGCCATTTTCTTGGAATTAGTAATTATCTTAGCATCATATTCCGGAATATCATACTCTTCTTTATATCTTTTAAGTTTTTCATCTCTAAGTTCCGGTTGTCTTAACTTTACACTTTCAACCCATTCATCAGAAATTACAACACTAACAAGATCTGGTTCTGGAAAATATCTATAATCCATAGCATCTTCTTTAGAACGCATAGCATATGAATACTCTTTATTATCATCCCATCTCCTTGTCTCTTGAATAACCTTTTCCCCTGATTCTAATATTCTAATCTGGCGTTCTCTCTCATTTTCAATAGCCCTTGTAATTGCTCTAAAGGAATTAAGGTTCTTCATCTCTGTTCTGGTGCCATATTCTGTAGCACCCACTTCCCTTACTGAAAGATTCACATCTGCTCTCATTGAGCCCTCATTTAATTTACAATCTGAGGCTCCAAGGTATTGTATAATGAGTCTTAACTTCTCAAGATATGCAATTACCTCATCAGCACTTCTCATATCAGGCTCTGACACTATCTCGATTAGCGGAACTCCAGAGCGATTATAGTCCACTATAGAGCAGTCCCTTACATCATCATGAATTAATTTACCTGCATCTTCTTCCATATGAATTTCATGTATTCCTATAACTTTTAAGCCACTCTCTGTCTCTATCTCTATCCCACCATCAAGACATATTGGATGATATAACTGGGATATCTGATAGTTTTGCGGATTATCAGGATAAAAATAATTCTTTCTGTCAAATTTACAATTCTGGTTAATCTTACAATTGGTTGCCAAACCTACTGCCATGGCGTATTCCACCACCTGCTTATTCAACACTGGAAGTGACCCCGGCATTCCTGTGCACACAGGACATGTATGTGAATTGGGTGCGCTGCCAAACGCAGTGGAACACCCACAAAATATCTTCGTTTTCGTTGCAAGTTCAACATGGACCTCCAGTCCAATCACTGTTTCGTATTGTTTCACACTAATCTCCATTCCGCAGGCATTTTTTATGCCGAAGGAATCGCGAACTGAATTTCAAATTCAGTTCTGCGATAAGAACTATTTGTGCTGCCTGCTGCACAAATAGCCGTGTGAAAAATAAACTATCAAGCTTATTTTTCACACTACGCTCCTTTTCTGAATGATTTATAGGTAATTGTGAAATATCTTCATAGTATGCTGTACATTGCGTATTGCGACTTTGAACGAACATTTTCATATAGGGTGTACGACCTTGGACAAACAACATATATGAAAATGTCCTGGAAACGGAGTTATGAGCAAGTACATCATACTATGGATACATTTTCCCAAAAACGCCTATATTTATTTGCTTATACTAGGCATCTGATACACTTTAGTCTGCTCTAATGCATATGCTGCCTTTAATATATTGTCCTCTCTAAAATGGTTACCCATCATCTGCACCCCTATAGGTAGTCCTTTTGAATCTATTCCACATGGGACACTTATTGCCGGAATTCCTACTAGGTTAGCTGATATCGTATATATATCTCCAAGATACATCTTTATAGGGTCACTAAGACTCTGTGCTAACTTTGGAGCAGTAGTTGGAGCAACTGGCGAGAGTATCACATCATATTTACTAAATGCTTTATCAAAAGCCCGTTTAATTAGTTTCTTTGTCTTAAGGGCTTTGATATAGTAAGCATCATAATATCCACTGCTAAGTACAAATGAGCCAAGCATTATTCTTCTCTTAACCTCTTCCCCAAAGCCTTCACTACGACTTTTCTTGTACATATTATGAAGTCCATTAAACTCTTCACTTCGATATCCGTATTTCACGCCATCAAATCTTGCAAGATTTGAACTAGCCTCTGCTGATGCTATAATATAGTAAGCCGGAATTGCGTACTCTACAAGCCCTAAGTCAAACTCTTCTACGGTAGCCCCAAGACTCTCTAACACCTTGGCACATTCAAGTACCGCCTTACTTACTTCCCCATCTAGACCTTCTGCAAAATAATCTCTAGGAACACCAATCTTTAGCCCTTTTATACTCTCATTAAGACAAGAAGTAAAATCATAACTTTCTCTTTTAACACTTGTACTATCCTTCACATCATAAGAGGCTATTGTCTCAAGAATTGCAGCGCAGTCTTCTACAGTCTTTCCCACTGGTCCAATCTGGTCAAGGGATGAACCATACGCAACAAGTCCATATCTTGAAACTGTTCCATAGGTAGGTTTAATACCTGTTACACCACAAAATGAACTTGGCTGTCTAATAGAACCACCTGTATCTGAACCTAAGGCGTAATAACATTCACCTGCTGCCACAGCTGCACAAGAACCACCTGATGAACCACCTGACACATGCTCTGTATTCCAAGGATTCTTTGTTGCACCGTAATAGGAAGTCTCTGTAGTGCTTCCCATAGCAAACTCATCCATATTGGTTTTTCCAATAATAATAGCACCTGCATTTTGAAGGTTTTCTACTGCTTGGGCTGAATAAGTTGGCACAAAATTATTAAGCATCTTAGAACCACAAGTTGTAAGTAGTTTTTCCGTACATATGTTATCTTTAATAGCTACTGGCACTCCTGCAAGTGGATTTTTAAAATTACCAGAATCAATTTTATCTTGAATCTCATCTGCACGCTTTAGAGCACCTTCTTTATCAACGGTTATAAAAGCATTAATATCTTTATCATATTTTGAAATATTATCTAAAACAGCACTAACTGCTTCTTTTACGCCCACTTCTTTACTTTGAATCTTTCGACCAAGTTCTAAGGCGGTTAATTCACTTAAACTCATATGTTCCTCTTTTCATATATATTCTTTGTTTAGAAATCCAACCAACTTCTACATGCCTTATGATACTCATATCTATATTGTGAAAAGTCAGCACTTTCGTGCTGACTTCCACTTATATTTTCACGCAAATCCTTATCCTACCGTCTTAGGTACAACAAATCCATTCTCAGTGCGTTCAGGGGCATTCATAAGTGTTTTCTCTGACTCATCTTCATTAGTCACAACATCTTCCCTAAACACATTCTCCATATCAAATACATGTGCCATTGGCTCTACACCTTCTGTATCAAGTTCATTTAACTTGTCCACATAATCAAGCATATTAGCCATATCTTTCTTAGCCTTCTGTCTTGCCTCATCTGACAATTCAAGTTTAGCAAGAATGCTCACATATTCTATTGTTGCATCATCAATAATATTTGCCATATATTTAACCTAATTTCTTAATTCTTTCGATTGCTTCTAATGTGTTCTCATATGAACCAAATGCAGTAAGTCTGAAGTATCCTTCACCGCTTGGACCAAATCCTGAACCAGGAGTACCAACTACATTAGCCTCATTTAACAGATAATCAAAGAAATCCCATGACTTCATATTATCAGGAGTCTTAAGCCAGATATATGGAGCATTAACACCACCTGATACAGAATATCCTGCGCTCTTTAATCCTTCTAAGATGGTCTTAGCATTGTTCATGTAGTAAGCAACCATTTCCTTAGTCTGCTTCATACCTTCCTGCGTATATACAGCCTCACCTGCAGCCTGAATGATGTAAGGAGCACCATTGAACTTAGTTCCGTGTCTTCTTGCCCATAAACTGTTAAGTGACACTCCATCACATACTAAATCCTTAGGAACTACTGTAAATCCAAGTCTTGTTCCTGTAAATCCTGCATTCTTAGAGAAACTTCTAATCTCGATTGCACAAGTTCTTGCACCGTCACACTCATAAATAGTATGTGGTACATCATCTTCG
>JAFQMS010000043.1 GCA_017396145.1 Lachnospiraceae bacterium | reverse complement strand
GGTTATTAAACAACTTTGAGAAGGGTAATGAGTGAAGAATAGGCTGTGAATTGATTAATCATTTCACAGCCTATTTTAGTTAGATTATCTGTTCAAGTAACTCCTTTATTTCGTCAACATTTAAATCCTGCATAAGTTCTTCTATCTGCTGAAGTAAAGATGCATATTTATCAGGTAGTTGATAACCTTTAATTTGATCTAGAATGTCAAAAACTTTAGCAAATTCAAAATCTTCTATACAGCGCTCGATATTCTTTAATACAGGTATTACCTGGTCTTCGTCAATTATAGGAAGTGTATTTTTAACCTTTTGTTCTGAAAGCATGTCATAGTGTATTAATACCTTTTTGATATGCTCTAAAAGTTCAAGGTATTCCATTTTAAATTTTATGAAGTTATCGTCTATAAACTGCTGGTTGCCGCTACGACCTTGTTCTTCCTGACGGGCAGCAAGTTTTGCCAGACTTGTAGCACCTATATTCTTTGTTGTGCTTTTAAGGGAGTGTATTTTAATAATATAAGTTTGGTAATCAAGTTTCATCCAAGTCTCTTCAAGTTCTGATATTTGTTTCATTCCAAAAGAATGTGTTACTTGAAGTATCTTTAGGAAGTCTGCAACGGTTCCGCCACAACGGTTTATTGCTTCTTCTATTGAAAGTTGTGGAAGCATATCCTTTAATGTATTAAGCTCATTTTTAGTAATGCTGTCATGCTTTGTTTTACCTTGATTATTATTGCTGCCAACCTTGTCTACATAGGTTATTTTCTCTTCAGGAATGTAGTTTATGAGAACTCGTTCTAATTGTTTGATATTAATAGGTTTGCCCAGATATTCATCAAAGCCGCTTTTAATGAGATTATCTCTGGCACCTTTAATAGCATCAGCAGTGAGGACAACAATTTTGTATGTAGAATTATCTTTGTAATTATCCAACTTTCGAATTTCGGTCATTGTCTCTATTCCGTCCATTTCAGGCATCATCTGGTCAAGGAAAAGAATGCTGTATGTGTTCTTTTTACATAGGTTGATTGCCTCACTACCACAAGTGGCAGTATCTACATTAAGTCCATAGGAACTAAGTATACCATCTGCAACTCGTAAATTAATAATATTGTCATCAACAACTAAGACTTTAGTGTCCTTAATGTACATTTGATATAAATCATAAGATGTATCAGGATTATTTGCAAAGTAATCGTGTTTGATTGGAGTAGCATCTACTATATCCTGCTCAATAATTACGGTAAAAGTAGAACCTTTTTTGTAAGTGCTATCTACCTTTATCTCACCACCCATAAGTGAGATGTATCCATTTGCAATGGACAGGCCAAGACCAGAACCTTCGATTCCGTAGTTAACCCGCTTATCAATGCGTTCAAAGGATTCAAATAGTTTATCCAGATTCTCTTTCTTGATACCGGAACCTGTATCAGTTACCTCGTAGGAAAGTTTGATTTTGGTATCTGTACGACTAATTATTCTAGCGGAAAATGTAATAGAGCCTTTGTGTGTATATTTTACCGCATTGTTTAAGATATTAATCAATACACCACGAATTCTGGTTTTATCACCATTTAGAACTTTAGGTATTTCGTCATCAAATTCAAAGTTAAATGTAAGCCCTTTTTTCTCTGCTTGTGGTGCAATAATAACTTTAAGGTCATTAAATAAGTTAGCAGCGTAGTAGTCTCCAAGAACCAATTCGATTTTGCCGGATTCTATCTTGGATATATCTAGGATATCGTTTATTATTGCCAGGAGATTGTGAGAAGACCATTTGATATCTTCCACGTGTCTACGAACCTGTTCGTCTATGTCCATTCTAAGAATTAATTCTGAAAAACCTGTTATGGCATTCAAAGGCGTTCTAATTTCGTGGGACATATTGGCAAGGAAAGTACTTTTTGCTTTGTTGGCATATTCGGCTTCCTTCATAGCTTGTTCAAGTTCTTTCATAGCACGCATCTTCTCAGACAAATCAGTAACTATGATAATATATCCGATACTGTCATCATATTTATCGTAGAAAATTCTATTGATAGACAAGGTACAATATAAGTTGTTGCTAATACAGATTGCATCTACATCATGGGAACTTTCCGCAAAATCAAATACATTGCTAGACTTAAGGACAAACAAGTCATCAATATTAGGTTTGGTTTGTTCATTTTTATCAATATTGAAGAAATCAAAGGCCACATCATTCATTAACTTTAAGTTTTGATTAGCATCATAAACTAATACAGGTACTTTTAATGAGTAATATATGAATTCGGACATGTTCTCAATGTTAATCTTAGCGCGTCGTACAAAGGTTATGGTTTTGTACATAACACAAAGACCAAGAAACTGAGAAATAGTGCTTCCGGGAATTGCAGCTAAACCAATAAGTGGGAAAATAGTGTCTAAGACCATTCCAAACATTATTACAATCTCTGTTCCAAGAACTTTTTTTCCAAGGTCTTTTATTCGCTGACTTTTAGCATGGCAAATAGAATAGATAACCACCCAGAAAAGGTTAATGGCTATAATTACTGAGTAGGCAGTGTATAAAGTATTCCAAATACCAGGATTAAATGAATATGTCATACCAATGGCACTTGGTTTGTAAGTTGTCTGTTCTTTTTGAATAACGAAAAAATAAAGTGGGATTCCAAGGAATGAAAAACCTTCACAAAAATATCGAATCTTTTTAGAAACTTTAAATAAATGGCATACTAGGAATTGGGCAGAAATAAGATATGCAAATGTTCCTGCCATACCAATGCCACGCCATATATATGCGTTATCAGGTATTGTTTGGATAAATACACCAAAGAAACCAAAACTCCAGATTGCACTAGAGATACAGAGAACAAAGAAGAGACGATTCTCTGAGAACTTAAGGTCTTTGTGATGAAAAGTTGAGTAAGCAAAGTATAATGCTAGTACAAAGAAAGCAAAAATGATTTCAGGAATTATAAGATTCATAAGCTGGCTCCGTTTCAAGATTATTGTTTAAGTGCGTCTTCAATATTTTTAATAAGGTCTTTTCTACTGGCTGGTTTTGCAAGAATAGCAGCAGGATTGTATTGATAACATTCTTGGAGAATCTCACGATTAAGAGCACCAGAGAGTACAATAACCGGAACTTTAATTCCACGAGTATTTTTTTGGATTATATTCATAAGACTTGCACCATTATATAGTGGCATTTGATAGTCCATAAGAATTACATCCGGAATATGCTTAGTCAGATAACTTAAAGCCAGTTTTGCAGAGTTAATAATAACAACATTATAATTGTCCTGAAGCATAGTGTTAACCTGTTTGAGATAATTCATATCATCATCAATCATAAGAACAGTCTTACGGTTTTCCTTGCTTTTCTTCTTCTGGTAGATTTCATTAACTTTACCTACAAGAGTCTGCTTAGATACAGGCTTTGCAAGAAATCCATCTACACCCATTATACCTGAGTTAAGTATTGTTTCCTTATCGCGTCTGCCAGTAACTAAGATTATGGGAACATTAATACATTCTTCCATTTTTTTTAACTCTTCAAAAGTCTCAAAACCATCCATCATAGGCATATCTACGTCAAGAAGTATTACATCCACAGGATGTTGTCTTACATATTCAATGGCTAACTTGCCGGAAACAGCTTCTGATACACGAAAAGGTCCTTCTAAATAAGACCTCATAATCTCTAAATCTTGTATGTCATCATCAACAATAAGTACCTCGGCCAGCATATTTTATTCCTCGCTTTTGTAATGCATATTTACAAATTATTATAGCATTAAATGACTAAATAGGCAAGAAGAGTAACTATGGAAATACATATGAATAGCAACTTATAAATATAAGGGAATATCAATATATACTTGCGCAAACAAGGGGAGTATATTACAATAAAACGTTAGTAAAATGCTTAGTATTATTTTATCAAAATAATAAAAGAGAATGATATTACGAAAGATATAGGAGTGATTATATGGAACAGTATAGACAGAATAATAATGGATATTATCCACAGAAAAACAATAACTCTTCAACGGTGATTGGGAGAATTCTATTGGTACTTATATCCATGGTGTTTATAGGGATAGGAGCGTTTATAATCTATTTGGGATTTTGGCAAAAAGAATCGGAAGAAGAGATGGAGAAGAATTATGTAGATGTAGAGGCCCAAATATTTGATATAAAGGTACATGGCTCGGGGGATAATAGAACTCACACAGTGTTTATCGAGTACATGTACGAAGGAAAAAAATATGAAGACAAATTGAACTATTACTCGAGTACAATGAATGTGGGAGATGTTGTAGAGATTAAGTGTAATCCATCTAATCCAAAAGAGTTTATGTCAAAAGGTTTCATAGGTAAAATAAGTATTATTCTATGGATTATTGGTGGAGTGTTTATAGGAGTTACCCTGATAATTATGATAGTATGCCTTGTCGCATCAAAAAGAAAAAAGAATATGTCCGTGTATGGAAACGATTATAATAGGCCAAATGCATATTATAACGATGGGGAACTGAGAGAAGAAGATGAAAAAGAAGTTTTTTAGATATGTATCTCAGAATATTCTTGGTATGATTGGGGTATCTTGCTATATAATAGCAGATACCTTCTTTATATCTATGCATTCAGGAGCAGATGGAATAACAGTTCTCAATTTGGCACTGCCAATATTTAATATAATATTTGCAATTGGTGCTATGATTGGTATGGGGGCGGCAACTCGATTTGCTATATATAGAGCACAAGAAAAGAAGCAGGCGGATGACTATTTCATTAATGGAATATTTTGGTCTGTAGTACTAAGTAGTGTATTTATAGTGGCGGGAATTGGATTTCCGGATAAAGTCATTGCACTTATGGGTGGAAATCAAGAGATAATTAAATTAGGAATTAATTATAACCGAATAATTCTGTGTTTTGCTCCTTTTTTTATGCTTAATCAGATTATAAGTGCTTTTGTTAGAAATGATAATGCTCCCACACTTGCCATGGTTGGCACCTTGGCAGGAAGCCTTTTTAACATAGTATTTGATTATGTATTTATGTTTACTTTAGGACTTGGACTTACAGGTGCTGCCATGGCAACTGCAGCTTCGCCTATAATTAGTATTGTAATATGCAGTGTACATTTTTTCAGTAAGAAAAATACTTTAAGGATAAAGAAAATAAGACCAACTCTTAATATACTTAAGAAATCCTGTCAACTTGGAATTGCGGCATTCATAGGTGAACTATCTAGTGGCGTAACAACAATGGTTTTTAATTACAGAATACTTTCTATTGCCGGGAATACAGGAGTGGCAGCCTATGGAGTAATTGCTAACTTTGCACTAGTGGCAACGTCAGTATTTAATGGGGTGGCTCAAGGTGCTCAACCATTGGTAAGTGAGGAGTATGGAAAGGGTGAGAAACTAAAAGTAAAAAGATTACTTATTATGGGACTTATAACATCTGTAAGTTTAGCACTTGTTATAGTTATGGGTGTATATGTATACACGGATTCATTGGTGTCACTTTTTAATAGTGAAGGTAATGAAGTGCTGGCTGCATACGCACATACAGGAATGAGACTGTATTTTCCCGGGTTTATATTTGCCGGAATTAATATAGTGATTTCTGTAATGCTAAGTGCCACAGCCCATTCAATAGCGTCCTTTGCTACTTCTATATCAAGAGGTGTAATAGGAATAGTAGGATGTTGTATTGTACTGTCTTTGATGTTTGGATTGGATGGTGTGTGGGCATCATTTATGGCAGCGGAGATGATAACATGTATAATCAGCATAGGAATGATAATAAGAACAAAATGTTTGAATAAATAGAAAAATAATACTCATACTAATCTGGAAAATATTATTTGTTTAGGAAACGTTATGCGAAAAGGAATAATAATTCCCGTGCTAAAGCGCTTCAAATGAAAGGAGTATTATGGTTTTATCGGAAAGAGAAAAAACAGTTATTAAGGATTTACAGACTCAGGAGCAGTCATGTATTGAAAAGTACACAAGATATTCAAAGGAGGCAAAGGATCCACAACTTAGAGATTTATTTATGCATTTAAGCAAACAAGAGCAAAAGCATTATGACAGCCTTTCTCAAGTGTTATCAGGAAACACACCAAGTTGTGATTGTAATGATGAATCAGGCAAGAACTATAAGCCAAATGTAACTTATCAGGCAGGGATGGAATCAGATGATATGAAGAAAGATTGCTTTTTGGTAACTGATTGCATTGGGACAGAAAAAATGGTTTCTTCCGAGTATAATTCAAATATCTTTAATTTTGGAAACACAGATGTAAGAAAACTATTGGCGGATATTCAGATTGAGGAACAAAACCATGGTGAAATGCTTTATAAATATAAGGTGGCAAATGGAATGGCGTGTGCATAAGGTGATCTAGGTGCAGCCTCATATCTGGTATGTTTGAATCAAAACAGGGCGAATTCTTTATGAGAATTTGCCCTGTTGCTATTTGAAAGGTGGTTAATAATGATTAATGCTATTATAGTAGTTGGTACAGGATTGATTTATTTTGATATATGTAATAATATTATCAGTAGAGTGATTAAAAAAACTAAGGGAAATCACAAGAATAATCACGAAATAATTATGCGAGGAAACATCATATGAATATCGGGATAGTAGATGATGAAAGTATATTTTTAGATGATTTTAAAGATGCAATTATTAAGGCGGCTAAGAACATTGATATGGAAGTCAATGTCTTTTGCTTTAATGATGGTAAAAAACATATAGAAAAACTGATGGGATATGATATTGTTTTTTTGGATATTGAGATGCCAAATATGAGTGGATTAGAATTAAATGAAGAAATAAGTAAAAAGAGGTTTGGACAGGAATTGCCTTTAGTGGTGTTTGTAACCAATAAGGATAGTTATGTGTATACTGCGTTGGAGCAT
The DNA here is from genome assembly GCA_017396145.1 of Lachnospiraceae bacterium. Taxonomy (GTDB): domain Bacteria; phylum Bacillota; class Clostridia; order Lachnospirales; family Lachnospiraceae; genus RUG11200. The sequence continues at coordinate 8,128 of JAFQMS010000043.1, read as the reverse complement.
TACCCTTTTTCTTTTATGAGAAAAGCACACATAAAAGAAGAAATAGAAAGATGTTTAAAGCAAGCAAGGAAGAGAATTGATATGCTGACATCAGATTCTCAGTTCATACAATTGGTTAAGGCAAATAAGATATTGTCAGTAAAAGATGTTATTTACATAGAAAAAGTAAGGAATGCAATAATATATAAGTGCATAAATTCAGAATATAAAGAACAGGAGTTAATAGGCAAGGTTGCTAATAAACTTGAAAGTCTAGGATTTATAAGAATACACGAGGGCTATACGGTAAATATTGACCATGTAACGAGTTTGGGAACAGAGAAAGTGACATTATCCAATGGTAAGGTTTTATCGGTGGGTAGAAAGTATAAAGAAAGTGCAAAAAAATGCTATTTAGAATGGCTTAATAGAAAGGCGCGTAGAAGTATATGGTAGCAGAGATGTTGGCTAATTTATTTCAATCAATTATTTTTATATGTACATTATATTTTTATTTTGAAAAGAAGTATTCTAAGAAGACAAATTATATTTTGTTGATTGCATATATAGGGATAATGTTTACCTTTAACGCATTGTATACTGTGTTTGGGGACATGATAAGAATAAATTCAACATTAGGGGTGCTCATTATTTTTGAGACATATTGCTGGATTGCATTAAAGGGAAATATTATTGAAAGAAGTATAATACCAGCTATTGTTTTTGCGATAAATGTATTGGTAAGTATGGGATATATTGTATTAATTGGACTAACAACTGATTATGAGTATACAGAAATTGCTACAATATCAGGTACAGTAAGGATTGTGAGTCTCATAATAGTGAACCTAACTAATATGGTTGCTTATATTATTTTTGTAAAACTAAGACCAAAGAATATAAAGATTATTAAGTTGTCAGATGCGTTGGCATTCATAGTGATGCCAGTACTTACAATAACGATTATGTATAATTCTATATATCTTTTGATTGATGCCGGATATGCTAGAAAGAATGTTATAGAGTTTGGAATAATAATGGTATGTATGCTTTTTACTGATGCTTTAGTATGGAAGGTAATGATGGAGATAAGTAAGGCAAATGAATTGCGTACACAGTATGCCTTAATGGAACAGAGAGAAGAGTTATATATTAAGAATATCATTAACATTAATGAGCAGATAGAAAAGATAGTGCATATAAAGCATGATATGAAGAACAATGTAGGTTGTATACGAGAACTAATACAAAAAGATAGTAAAGAGGCACTGAATTATTGCGATAAATTAACAGGAGAATTGAAGAGAGTATATACACCTGCAAACACAAAGAATGCCTTGCTTAATGCCATATTGAATGTAGAACAGGAAAAGGCATTAGAAAAGAATGTGGATATGGACATAGTTATACTAGACGATATAATGGAGTTTTCCAAGAACCATGATATTGTATCAATAGTAGGAAATATATGTGACAATGCCATAGAATACATGGAAAACAATGATATAGAACCAAAGAAAGTAACACTAAGAATAGAGCGATATAGGGACAGAGTATTAATAAGATGTAGAAATAGTATAAAGGAATCGGTATTAGATAAGAACCCGGATATGGTTACAAAAAATCTGAAAAGGAATTCCATGGAAAGGGACATGAGATAGTTGAAAAGAATGTAAAAAAATATGATGGCACAGTAGAGTATTACGAAGAGCATGGATGCTTCTGTGTACAGATTATGATGGGAACACGAGGGAAAATGGTATAAAATGGAATGTAAAGGAAAATATTTACTGTAAAAATATAACAGTAAATAACAAAGAATAACATAAATAAACAAAAAGTTCTTGGAAATTATCCCCAAAACCTGTAATTTAGCACTGTTTTGGCACTTTTTAGCACTTGAACGAAAAAAATGGTTGACTAAATGCTATACTATAGACAAAGTAAAAACCGACGGAGGAAAATCCTATGTTACATACCTTGTCTAAACGTATAGCATTTTTCTTGTTTAAGGATGGACAATACCCAATAGAGGTATATGTGTACGGCTTAGAATTGATAATATCTTCTCTAGTAGGAGAGATGGTAGTGTTATTTCTTGGACTTATGCTAGATAGACTTATGGAAACCTTAATCTTTATCTTACTCATCAAATACATAAGGATATATAGCGGAGGCTTTCATGCCAAGACCTACATTGTATGCAATATGACATTTATAACATCATATTTGTTTAGTGTCTTGATATGTTATAAGTTACGAAGTGTACAGGATAATACTATAATAGGACTCATGATTATAACGGTGGTAATTGCTATTGCCACTATGATTAAACTTGCTCCTATAGAGAATAAAAATAAGCCTATTTCTGTGGAGAGAAGACCCATACTAAGGAGAAAGGCTGTAGCGGTGGTAACTTTTGTCGGTTTTGCTTTTGTAATGGTGTATTACCTATATAGAGTGAGAGAATTTATAATGATTATTCCGGGATATCTTACAATAGTTATATCTATGCTTGTAGAGCAAAGATTATACGGAAAGGATGGAAACTATGAAGAAGATGGTAAAATCTACATTGGAAAAAGTGGTTGTAAAGACCGCTAAGAATGCTTGTGGAAGAGCATCTGTATCTATCTTTTGCCAGCCAAAAGAACCACAGAGCGTTAGAACTGCTTTTGAGAAGAAGTAGTAAAGCAGTAAGCGGATGTTTCGTAATAGTGTAATGTTGGTTTAAGTAAAGAGGCACTGCGAAACATGAGGATTTGATAGGAGCATATCTGTAAGTGAACCTATATGGTATGCTCCTATTTGTTCAAAGAAAAGAGTAATAGTTGCTTATAAAAACAGTTATGTGAGGAACCCCAAGTTGAACATTGGTATAGTAGATGATGATTATTTATTTTTAGATTATTTGAGAGATACAATTATTAATGCGGCTAAGAATATTGAGTTAGAAGTTAATGCTGCATGTTTTAATGATGGCGAAAAACATATAGAAGAATTACAAAAATGCGATATGGTATTTTTAGATATTGAGATGCCCAATATGGGTGGACTAGAATTGTCACAAGAGATTAGAAACCAAAGAAATGGGAAGGAATTGCCTTTGGTAGTATTTGTTACAAGCAGGGATAATTATGTGTTTACAGCACTTTCTTGCTATCCTTTTTCATTTATCAGAAAGTCATATGTAGATATAGAAATAGCAAACTGTTTAATACAAGCAAAAAAAAGAATAGATTCCCTAAGAACACCCCCTAAAATCATACAATTAAATGGTGGTAAGGAATTGTTGACAATAGAAGATATTATATATGTGGAAAAAGAAGGAAACAAAATTGTGTACAAGTGCAAGTATTCAGAATATAAAGAACGTGGCACAATGACTAAAGTTGCGAAAGTGTTAGAAAATATGGGCTTCATAAGAATACATGAAGGTTTTGCAGTAAATGTTGAATTTGTTACATATATGGATAATAAGAATGTGGGAATGTATAATGGTAAGGTTTTGCCAATAGGAAGAACTTATAAAGAAAGAGCAAAAAAGTGTTACGAGGAATGGATTAACAAGAAGGCTCGAATGGGTATGTGGTAAAGGATAAGGAATGTACAAGAATTATAAGGGAGTAAATTTTCAAATAATACTTGACATTTTTTCTTTGAAGGTTATAATCTTTTATATTGATAAACAAAATATTGTTAAACCGTTGATGCGGAGATAAAAATGAAAGATGTGCTCACAGAGAGTAGGAGTTGCTGAGAACCTACAGTGTCAGTTCATTAAATGGACCGCGGAGGGCGTAGTCAAAGGCTTAGGTGCTGAGTATTCTACGACGTAGAGACATACGTAAGTTGTCAGAAATATGTTAGTATTTCGTGAGTGTGTGATGTTCACAAAGCAAGGTGGCACCGCGGTATATGAAGATTATATCGTCCTTGGCAGAGTAAAGTCTGTCAAGGATTTTTTTATGAATTCAGTGTCATAAAGGTATATGGTCACATATGCTTGCATATGAGTGACCATACTACTTTTGATGACACGCCACAATATTGAGCATAATGCGAATATTGTGTAGGATTGCGGGAATGCGACTAGCATGGAGCAATCCGTAGAATTCATAAAACAATATGACAGACTTTCGGCAATGCAAACATCAATTATTTGAAAGGAAGGTTTAGTTATGAGCAAAGGAAGATATGGAATTCATGGTGGACAGTATGTTCCAGAAACAATTATGAGTGAAGTACTAAAACTTGAAAAAGAATACGAGTTTTATAAGAATGATAAGGCATTTAACGAAGAACTTAATCAACTTTTAGCAGAATATGCAGGAAGACCATCTCTTTTATATTACGCTGAAAAGATGACTGAGGACCTAGGTGGGGCAAAGATTTATTTCAAGAGAGAAGATTTAAATCACACTGGTTCACATAAGATTAATAACGTGCTTGGTCAGGCACTATTGGCTAAGAAGATGGGAAAGAAGAGAATTATTGCCGAAACAGGTGCTGGTCAGCATGGCGTTGCAACAGCAACAGCTGCGGCTTTACTAGGACTTGAATGTGAAATATTTATGGGCAAAGAAGATACTATAAGACAGGCACTTAATGTGTACAGAATGGAACTTTTGGGTGCTAAAGTTAATGCAGTTGAGAGTGGAACTGCAACCCTAAAGGACGCAGTAAACGAATGTATGAGAGAATGGAGTAATAGACTAGATGACACTATGTATGTGCTTGGTTCAGTAATGGGACCTCATCCATTTCCTATGATCGTTAGAGATTTTCAGAGTGTTATTAGTAGAGAAGCAAGAGAACAGATTCTTGAGAAAGAAGGTAAACTTCCGGATGTTGTTATGGCTTGTGTTGGTGGCGGTAGCAACGCAATGGGAATGTTCTATGAATTTATAAAGGATGAAAGTGTTAAACTTATCGGATGCGAGGCTGCCGGTAAAGGTGTAGACACAGACCGTACAGCTGCTACAATCTCTGTAGGTAGCGAAGGAGTGTTCCATGGAATGAAATCCTACTTCTGTCAGGATGAGTATGGACAGATTGCTCCTGTGTATTCTATCTCTGCAGGGCTTGATTATCCGGGAATTGGACCTGAGCATGCATATCTTCATGATATTGGAAGAGCACAGTATGTTCCGGTAACAGATGATGAAGCAGTTGACGCATTTGAATATATTGCAAGAACAGAGGGCATTATTGCTGCCATAGAGAGTTCTCATGCAGTTGCCCATGTTATGAAACTTGCACCAACAATGAATAAAGACCAGATTATAATATGCTGCCTTTCAGGACGTGGTGACAAAGACGTTGCCGCAATAGCAAGATATAGGGGGGTTGATTTACATGAGTAAGATTACTAACGCATTTGAAAATAACAAAATATTCATTCCATTTATAACAGCAGGAGATCCTAATTTGGATAAGACTTATGATTTTATCTTAACTATGGAGAAGGCGGGAGCACCACTTATTGAGATTGGTATTCCATTTTCGGATCCTATTGCAGAAGGTCCGGTGGTACAGTGTGCCAATGTTAGAGCACTAAAGGGTGGCTGTACAACAGATAAGGTGTTTGATATGATTGCAAAAGTTAGAGAGGTTTCAAATGTACCATTGGTGTTTATTGCATATTTGAATCAACTATATAAATACGGTTATGAGAGATTTCTTGAACGTTGCAAGGAAATTGGTATAGATGGTGTATTGATTCCTGATATGCCTTTTGAAGAAAAGGGAGAACTTGACGAGTTAGCGGGGGCTTACAATGTAGATATTGTCTCTATTATCGCTAGTGCTCCAGTTGAACGTATTGAAATGATTGCTAAGCAGGCGGAAGGGTATATATATGTTATCCCAGCACCTGAGGGTGAAGGAATGGATGGTGCAGCAATCGCCAAGGCAATTAAGAATGTAACGGATACCCCTGTTGCAGTCAGATTTGATTCAGATGATGATTCTATGATTGATAAAGTATATGAATATACTGATGCGATTATGGTAGATAATGCTTTAGTTCATCTCATTGAAGAATACGGCGAGCAGGCACAAGAGCATATCTATGAATATGTTATGAGAATGGTAGGAAAGGCGAACAGATAATGAGTGTACTAAACCTTGAACTGATTAAGACTGTTGATGACAGTTATCAGATTGAGATTGGTTTTTCTCTTGAAGAAAAACTTGTGGAAGATATTAAGGCAGGACTTTTAGGTGGCATTAAGAAGTTTGCAGTTGTTACGGACTCCAATGTTAAAGATTTGCACGGAGATAAGATAGTAGATCTTCTAGAGTCTGCTGGGTATATGGCAAAGATATTTGTCTTTGAAGCAGGAGAAAAAAGCAAGACCAGACGGACTAAGGAATATGTTGAGGATGCAATGCTTGAGGCTGGATTTAGAAGAGACTGCGCTATTATAGCGGTGGGCGGTGGTGTTGTAACAGACCTTGCAGGCTTTGTTGCAGGCACATTTGGAAGAGGAATTCCATTTATCAACTATGCTACAACCCTTCTTGCGGCAGCAGATGCATCTGTGGGCGGTAAGACAGCAGTTGATACTCCTTTGGCCACTAATCTTATAGGATTGTTTAATCAGCCAAAGAAGGTCTATATTGATGTGGCTGCGTGGAAGACACTTGATATGCGCCAGTTAAGAAGTGGTGTATCTGAGACAATTAAGCATGCATGTCTTGCAGATAAAGAGTTCTTTGAATATCTTGATGAGCATATGGAAGATTTGCTTAATAATGATAAACAGGTGTGTGAACATGTTGCACTTAAGAATTGTAGCATAAAGTATAAGGTTGTAATGCAAGATGAAAGAGAAAGTGGACTTAGAGAGGTTCTTAATCTTGGGCACACAGTTGGTAGAGCTATAGAGACAGTAAGTGACTATGAACTTTTACATGGAGAAGCCCTTGCTATTGGAATGGCTGCTATGGCGCATCTCTCAGCAGAGCTTGGGTTTATGACTGAGGAGGAAGTTGAAAGAGTGATAGGTCTTTATAAGAAGGCAGGACTTCCCGTGTCAATACCGGATTACATCGATAAGGAAGTGTTGGTTAAGAAACTTTATACTGACAAGAAGGTAAAGAACGGACAACTTCGATTTGTAATTGAAAAGGGAATAGGAGATATTGCTACATTTGGAGAGAATGTGTATGCAAAGCCTATTGAAGAAGAATTGGCTAGAAAGATAATATATATGATATAAGAAGTACGGTTGCTTAATTAACAATATTATAAGAGGTACTCTATTACAAAATGTAATGAATCTGCAATTTAGTTTTGTAATAGGGTACCTCTTTTATTGTGAACGCAGACTAAAAATGGGAATATATAGCGTTGACTGGAAAGAAATGTATCCAAAATATCAGTGTTAAGTAGAAATAAATCTTAAAACGTGCTGATTATCACCTTTTTCGTGTCGATTTTAACACATGGGTTAAAAAGGGGGTTGACAAATGATATAATATGTGCATAGCAAAAAGCTATGAAAAATTTAGTATTAATTAATAATGGCACAGTTATACTAAATGCTGTTTTGTTTCTCAATCATATAAGTGATAACAGAAGATAACAGAAATTACACGGGTATTTTAGTATTTACGGTGCGGAATGGAGGTCGCGATGAAATTACGAAGAAGAGTATTAGCTGCAGCTCTAGCCAGTATGTTAGTTCTTAATGGTGTATTGGGAACGACGAGCATAAGGGCATCAGCAGAACCAGAAGTTGCAATCAGTGATAGTCAGACACAGATTGTGGCAGGGGAAAAGGAAGTTTTACAAACCGAAGTGGAAACTGCCAAGGAGTGCAAGAAACTTCCTGACAGTCTGGTAACTAAAGACAAACAAGAAAAACACAGAAGGAGGCTTTATGAAGAAGAGAAGAGTCTGAATATTGCAGTTTTTGAAAATGTAGATGGCTCTAAGACAATGTATAGTTTTGGACATCCTATAAAGTATAAGGATAAAGAGGGAAACATAAAAGATATCAGTCTTAATCTTAAGAGTAATGGTAAAGGTGATTATGTAAGTGAAGAATCAGATGTTATAACAACATTTCCAGAAACTTTAAGTACTGGAATTAATCTTTCAAAAGAAGACGAAGATATTAATGTTACAATGTACCTTCTT
>JAFQMS010000042.1 GCA_017396145.1 Lachnospiraceae bacterium | reverse complement strand
CTGTCCACCTGGTCCATCATCCCCTCCGGATACTGGTGTTTAACCTGCATCTGATATCCATATGCCTTACCTATTGAACCTGTCTCATCAGCCCAACTATCCCATATATGACTATTTAATTCATTAATATTATTAGATTTCTTCTGCCAAATCCATAAAAGTTCATCAATACAAGACTTAATGCCTGTTCTTCTAAGTGTAATTGCCGGAAATTCTTTAGACAAATCATAACGGCTAACCACACCAAATTTCTTAATAGTATGAGCAGGAGTCCCATCTTCCCATCTAGGTCTAACTTCTAATCCTTCACTGCTCATTCCATTTTCAATAATATCAGAGCACATATCTATAAATATTTTATCTGCTAAACTCATAAATCCTCCAAAATCAAATTAACTCAAAATATCAACATATCAATATACCACTCTTACAATTTAAAACCACTCATTATACAACTTGTTAGGTACATATGCTTTTACAAATATTCCTTCTTGTCTGTATTCTTCTATTAATAATTGTCCATATTTTCTAATCTGCTGAATCCTTCCTGCCTGAGCATATGGAAATACTTTTTCAATAAGTGTTTTTTGCTTACGCAAAACTTCCTCAATAAGTTTCATAAGTTCATCAAGATTTGTACCGGATTTTGCACTTATCTTAATGGTTTCATCTGCTCTAAGGTCTTTTAAAACTTCGTCATTTTCCAGTCTGTCAACCTTATTAAAAGCGGTGATTACCGTCTTATCTTCAACCTTTAACTGTCTTAATGTGTCATATACCACATGCATTTGCATATGAAAATCCTCATTAGAACTATCCACTACATGGAGTATTATATCAGCATATTTTGCTTCCTCCAATGTACTTTTAAATGCTTCAACTAAATGATGAGGTAATTTCCTAATAAATCCTACTGTATCAGTAAGTAAAACCTCTTGTCCACTTTCTAACTTGTACTTTCTTGTGGTTGGGTCAAGAGTGGCGAATAACTGGTCCTGTTCTAGCACTCCTGCCCCTGTAAGTTTATTAAGTAAAGTGGATTTACCCGCATTAGTATATCCTACTATAGCAACTACCGGAACTTCGTTATTGGTTCGAAGAACTCTGTTAGTCTTTCTTTGCGATTCCACATTGGCAAGTTCAGATTTAAGTTGTGAAATCCTATCTTTAATAAGACGCTTGTCCATCTCTAATTTCTTCTCACCAGGGCCTCGTGTACCAATACCACCACCAAGTCTTGATAGCGACTTGCCAAGTCCCACAAGTCTGGTAGCCCTATAACGAAGTTGGGCTAATTCAACTTGAAGTTTTCCTTCTTTGGTAACTGCGCGTTGGGCAAAGATATCTAATATGAGGATGGTTCTATCAATAACTTTAATGCCAACTGCGTCTTCTAGATTCTTAAGTTGGACTGGAGAAAGCTCATCATCACATACTAAAGTTGTGGCATCTAACTGTTGTGCCAATAACCTTATCTCTTCCATCTTACCCTTACCAAGATAAGTAGCTGCTACCGGAGCATCAAGGTTTTGAATAACTGTGGCAACAGTCAGTGCACCTGCCGTCTGGGCAAGTTCTTTTAATTCCACTAAGGACTGCTTGGTATCATCATTTTTATTAACACACACTGCTGCTAATATAAGACGCTCTTCGTCTTCTTTTATTTCAAATATGTCAGACATATTTCCTCCAATTATAAATACTAAATATCATTTAATACTTTCCCAAATTCATTCTATAAGACAATTTACTAAGTATGCGTTTCATGTCATTATTTTTCTGAAATTCTTGTTGCTAAAAACTTTAGTTCCTTTGCCATTGCCTTATCATCAGGGTATTTTTCCATATAGGTCTTACATTTTTCGTATGCAGTATCAAAGTCAAGCATTTTCTCATAAAGAACAACTTCATTATACTCTATCACCTGCATATTGTCTGCATCTTTAAGTTTGTATGCTTTCTCAATCATTTCCTTTGCTTCATCAAAGTTTTTCAGATATATATCACAAAGAATCAACTCACTATATGGTAATGCGCTTCGAAGTACAGTCTCTGAATCTATATACTCTTTTAGGTATTTTGCCGCTTCCTTGTTCTTCTTATCCTTACGATACATTACTCCAAGGTAATATGCTGCTTGCATATTATCGTCTTCATAAGCCGTTTCGAATAACGGTTTTGCAGATTCAAAGTCACCTGTAAGATAATAAAGTTTCGCAAGGGAAAATGCATTGTCTTTCTTAGAGCCCTTAATTGTAAGTGCCTTTTTAATTACCTCATTAGCTTCTTCTTCCTTGCCATCTTCTATTAATGAATCATATTTACCAAAATAATAATCATAATTAGTATTATCTAGTTCAATAGCCTTATCGTAATCCTTTACTGCTTCATCAAATTTTCCAAGACCCGCAAGACACTTTGCTCTTCTAAAGAAAACAGATGCATCTGATTTATCATTTTCAAGAAGTTTATCACAAGTCTCAACGGCTCCCTCATAATCTTTAAGCGCTTCCTGGGCATTAGACTTATAATAATTAATATCTTTGTTAATATCATTTAGTTCATTAATTTCCAAAGCCTTGTTAAAACACTCCACAGATTCTTCGTAATCCGCCATTTCAAAGTAGGCAATTCCCTTTCCTCTGTATGCCTTCTTATTATTCCTTCTAACAATCTGATTATCCGTATCAAGGATGGCTTTATCAAATTCTAGTACCGCCTCTTCCATATTACCAGTCTTGATTAACGCCATTCCGTGATAAATATAATAATCTGCCACTTCAGGATTCTCTTCTATTGCCTCGCTAAAATATATCACCGCGGATTCATAATTCTGCGCTTCGAAAGCTTTTACACCTTTATCATATTTTTCATCGCCGTCGTTACAGCCTGTAAGTGCCATAGCTATAATTCCCGTTGTCAAAAGACACACAAATCTTTTCTTAATCACTTTAATCACCTATATCTGATATCCTTCTTTATTCCCTTTGTATTATCCTTAATTCTCCCTTATAAAATACAATCACCAAACTATTTAGCAAGGGCAATAATTGCGCTAGCACATGTATTTTTAATTGTATCAAGGTATACATCAACATGCATATTACCTTGTGTATTGTTATCTCCAAAAGCAAGTGCCTGCTCATCACAAGACTTAAAGTTATATGTTGGTACAGCGTTATCCTTGTAATTAGTTTCTATCTTATTGTAGATTTCTAAAAACTTGTCATATGTTAACCATTCACTATCCATCAGTCTTTTCAGTTCTGCAACATATTCATCTACATAATATCCTGACTCAGTAACAATCTGCATAAACATCTGGTTTACATCTCCCTCACGAGCACCCACAGCGCGAGTTTCAAACGGAGAAACTGATGTCATACACTGTCCATCCGGATTATATCCGCCTGTATGTCCAAAACATCTGTCATAATCATATGGAATAAATATAGCTTTACCATCACTTTTCTTAAAATATACATAGTGGTTATTGTAATTATTTCTTACATCATCAGGACATCCTGCAAAATAACTTGTTGCCGCAAATTTTATGAAATAATCTATATCAACCACACTTTCAATGCTCTCTTTACTATTCTTTGTGTTAATAGTATCAATAAGGTTTCTTATACTTGAATGATCTGAAGACTTTTTGTTAGTCTTAAGGTCATAGTTATAGAAAGTTCTTGTTATCTCATCTTCTATTCCATAAGAACACATATATGAATAGTTAGCAGGAACATAAGTCCATTGTGCCTTATAAAGGTCTCCATCCCAGTCTTCTTCAGGTAGATTTCTTTCGATAAATGTTTTGTCTACTGGCTCATATATTGTATATACTCCAAAATCTGTCTCTCCAAAATTAAATGTTGCTTCAGTACATTTCTGGGCTAAAACACCGTTATTTATGAAGAATTCATGTGCATAAACTTCAGTAGAGTATGTACGGTCACCTGTTCCATTATACTTTAATTCCATAGAAGATAATGTAGCAAAAGTTCTATCCTTTCTTGCCTGTCTTTCTTCTTCACAATCCCATACTCTTGCTTCACTTCCATAGTACTCAGTCTCATCAAAGGTCTCATCGAAACTAAGTCTAAAATGAGTAAGATGATATCTTCCATCTCTAGCAATTAAATCTGTACGAGAAGTATTACCCTTCATTCTAATACCAACGTCTTCAATCTCATAAATCTCTCCGTTAATATCAAAAGTTACTTTTTCAGCAATTCTATAGATTGGTGATTTTTCATATCTTTTGTAGTCTGACTGAATCTTATTAATCTCTTCTTGAGAAATAGTAACTTTCACAGATATCTTATTATCAAGGTCAAATAGTGCATTATAAATAGCAAGTTCAGCCTCGTCAAAACCAGCCTCGTTACCGTTAGCAGTGCCTTCTACAACAGGCGTATTGTCATTGCTGCTGTCGTTGTCTTTATCATTATTATTGTTGTTGTCATCTTTATCACTGTTATTATCTGAGTTATTGTCGGTTTTGTTGTTACCTCCATCATTCTCGGTGTTTTCCTTATCATCTGCGCCAGTATTATCACTACTACAAGCCGCCATAGATAAAACCATTACCGTTACCATTAAAATAGCCAAAATTCTTTTTTTCATAATTGTGTGCCCTTTCTTGGTGTCAAATTATCTAGTTTATAGAATTCTTTCTTTACTTTTTAATCTTTTGTTAAATATAAAGTACTTTAATAGCACTCATTAAACGCTTTATTATGTATGGTTCTTAATCTAATCATTATAGCATAAGGAGAGTGGGGATTCAAGAAGATATAAGGATATGATTCCATTATGGAATCATATCCTTATATCTAACTAATGTAACATTTCCCATCTCTTTTGCCTTATCTACACATCCCTTTGTAAATCCACTTTTAGCAAAGATATAATAATGCTTATTCTCAAAATGAAACATTTGACTTTTTTCAACCAAACCTTCTAATACTCCTAGGTCAACTTTTTCATTCGTCCATTTACATTCACCAAACAGTGCTGTATTCTTATCAGCAGTTCCCATAATATCAATTTCAACCTGTTGCCTGGTTCTTGAATTAGTCCCCCACCATCTGCCAATATCAACAAAATCTATTTCGCATTTTCCTGATAACATAAGATTCCATAGGTATTGTTTGCATATCTCCTCAAACACGCCACCCATATACTGAGATAAATTCGGTTCAATTCTTTTATATGCTAGGTCTGTGGCACCACGAGCAATAATAGAAGTATTTTCTGGAACAAATCGATACCAGAAACGAAACATATTATCTTCAATAGAATATATTGTTTTGCGTGCTGAATCTTCCCCATAAGGAACTTCTCTTTTAACAATTCCAAGAGAAATCAGATTCTTAATATAAGTTGCGCACACACTGGTATCTTCTTGGGTCTTCGATGATATCTGTGACATCTTTGAATGTCCTGTAGCAATAGCCCCAATAATAGCATTATAAATAGCTGGTTCACGCACTTCCTGCTTTAATAAATTCTGTGGTTCCTCATAAATAGAAGACGTTGTATTAAGGTATGTGTTTTTAATATTCTCTTCTATGGATAACCTATCATCTAACTGCAATAAATACTGTGGTGTTCCGCCAACAATTCCATAAGCTAATGCCTTGCATTCATCAGGTAAATAACTAAAATACTGGCAAGCCTCACGAAATTCAAAAGGTTGTATCTTAAATTGAGCTGTTCTTCGCCCATAAAGTGGTGCTTTATAAGCAAGAACCTGATCTTCCATATACGACATAGATGAACCACATAGAATAATAAACAACTTTGAATTATCTTTGTATTTATCAATCAATAATTGCAATGTGGAAGCAAGGCTTTTTGAAGAACGAGCCACATATGGGTACTCATCGATTACCAATACTATCCTTTCTTCCTTAGCAAGGTCAAAAACATACTCCAATGCCAACTGAAAAGAATCGAAAGAAATGCTAACCGGTCCACTTGTAAAATATTCAAATATGCATTTACTAAAGTTCTCCAGATTCTGTCTCTCATTGGTCTCAACCCCTGTAAAACTAATGGTTGGCTTATCTTTAGTAAACTCATTAATTAGGGCAGTCTTGCCAACACGCCTACGCCCATATATTACTGCAAATTCAAATCTATTAGATTTATAAAGTCTATCCAAACTGTCAAGTTCTTTTTCTCTACCTATAAACATAATAAAATCCTCCCTAGTAACATCTGCAATTTGCTTAATCACAATTTAGTTATTTACGATTTACTAAATTATAGTTCACTAAATTAGATGTGTCAATATTTTGTTGAAAATACATAATAATAAAATACTTTCTTCTTTTTTTGCAATTACATTCTTTTCTTCAATAAACTCATCCATTTCTTTTTTTATAATATTTGAAAAATTCTTACAAGAAATCAAAACAAAACAAAACTTTAAACATAACTAACAAAAAAACAGGCCGAAAGTGCGAATCTATCGTCACTTCCAGCCTGTGCAAACTTCATATTATTCTATGTAGTATCCCTTAATCCACTACAATCTCACATATATCAACTGCTATCTGGTTGTCATCCCAGTATGTGAATACCATATCACATACCACATCTTTAAGCATTCCTTCTTTAGTAGTTGTCTTATATTTTATCTGAGCCTTTGGCTCTTTCTTAGATATTGCATTATGAACTGTTGCATAGCAATTCTCGTAGTTCTCAGTAATGGTAGACAGAATAACCTTTATATCGTCCTTTAACTGGTCAGTTGTAAGATTATGAATGTCAAGGTATGTCTCATTACAATACTGCACATCAACCACTTTCTTAACTGGTCCTTCTCCACCTAAAAGAATACGACACATACTAAGGTTATTGCTTTCTGTAAGCATATCCAGTTTTTGTTTCAACAGCACATTATCCTTAACAAGCTTATAGTATCCGTAATTTTGCTGACCGCTTACCGCATTAAATATATTACGTACACGGTTACGCAAAAGCACTGGTTCAATTGGCTTATCAATAACATCTAGCGCTCCTATATCAAGGGCTTTGACCCTGTTCTCATTAGCATCTGTACTTGTAACAACAAGAACTGGAATAGAGCCAAATATCTCACTACCTTTGATATTTCTTAATAGTGTAAGTCCATCCATCTCTGGCATTACAATATCACTAATAACAAGGTCAATGGTAGCAAAATTATTTCTAATGAATTCTAATGCTTCCCTACCATTACAAGCTTCCATAATTCTATACTGGTCACTAATACTTGATGCAATTATCTTTCTACTCATCTCATTGTCATCAACTACTAAAATACCTTGTTTAGTTTCATTAAGTTCTTTATCAAATGAATATGTATTCTCAACAGGTTCAAGAAGTTTCTCCGTATACTTATCAGTCTCAAGTGGTCTTGAAAAATAGTATCCTTGGATAGAATCACAACCCATACTCTTTAGCATATCATACTGATTCTTTGTTTCAACACCTTCAGCAACAATACCCATCTTAAGGCGCTTTGCCATCTGAATAATACTAAACAAAATATTACATGCTCTCTCTGAACTATCCAAATCTTCCATAAACTTCATATCAATTTTAAGAACATCTACAGGCACATCCTTAAGCATATTAAGTGACGAATACCCGCTTCCAAAGTCATCCATGAGAACTTGAAAACCAATCTGTTTAAACTCAGACATTGCACTTAACAAGTCATAAGTATTATCGTTATATGCACTTTCTGTAATCTCTATCTTAATAAGTCTTGGATCTATATCATATTCCTTAGTTATCTCTAAAATATTATCTCCTAAATTAGGATTATAGAAGTTAATTCTTGAAATGTTAACGGAAATAGGGACATTACTAATACCTTTTTCGTTATTCTCAGCAAGATACTTACAAACCTCGCGACATACAAACATATCAAGATTAGCAATGAAACCATTTCTTTCAAATACAGGAATAAATACACCTGGTGAAATAATACCCTTTACCGGATGTCTCCATCTTACCAAGGCTTCACCGGCAACAACTTTTCTTGTTATTGCATCAACAATAGGCTGAATTACAATGTAGAATTCCTTATTATCCAAGGCTTTTTGCATCTGATTGATGATTTCCTGCTCATTAAGTAATTCCTGAGTAAGACTCTTATCATAGTAAGCCCATCTTGTATTATACTTACCCTTAACCGTATCAAGGGCAAGATTAGCTCTATCACACATAGTGCTTACTGGCACATTATGATCGTCAACCATATACATTCCAATGTGCACTACAACCGGATATATTACATCATCCACAGAAATTCCTGTAATCATAATCTCTTCTGCACATTCTCTTATAGAATTAACATATTTGTTAGGAAGACACAATGCAAAATGATCTGATTCAAGACGAGCACAAAATCCCTCTTTCTCTGTACACAATTTATTTAACCTTGCAGCAAGATTAATTAATATTCTGTCTCCGATTATAGTTCCATATAATTCATTAATTACCTTGAACTTTTCAATATCCCATGCCGCAATGATATAATCCTCTTCTGGATTTTGTGCAAATAAAGTCTTAACTTTTCCACAAAAACCTTCTCTGCTATATATTCCGGTTAAGATATCCTTTTCACCACTATTCATCACATTCATTCTTATCAACCTCTCGTAGTAGTGCATCTTCAAATGCACTTACTTCATTCTCATCATTATATTCATAATTTCTTACACCAACAGGCTGACCCTCTTTTAAAATATAAACACTTGTTTTTCCGTCTTCCACATTAAACATTCC
Organism: Lachnospiraceae bacterium; assembly: GCA_017396145.1. Classification (GTDB taxonomy): domain Bacteria; phylum Bacillota; class Clostridia; order Lachnospirales; family Lachnospiraceae; genus RUG11200. The sequence continues at coordinate 32,621 of JAFQMS010000042.1, read as the reverse complement.
ATATCCATTTTCGTCTATTTTCACCTCATTGTCAATACTTCCGACAACACATTTGAAGAAAAGTCCAGAAAAATGTTTGCCAATATACATTTTTTTGCTTCCGCCCTTTTCAACAGTCATTAAAACCGCCAATCCTGACTCTTCAATTTCATCAATCCCCTCTCTTGTAAATCCTACAATCTTAGGGTCATCAAAGTAATCATGAAGTTTACCATATGCGTAGTTTTTTCTTATTAACATCAAAGTCTCAAGACAAGATAACTTTGGAATATTATCATGGGGAATACCATATAAATCCCCATAAAATACACAAGGATATCCCAAATCTCTAAGCAAAATAAGACTATATGCATGAGGTTTAAACCAATCAAGCACATATGACTCTAGGGCTTGTCCCGGCTGAGTATCATGATTATCCACAAATGTCACCGCAAGATCTGGTCTGTAACTTAACACTGTATTCTTTAGAATATTTCTCATATCATAATATCCAAAACTTGTAGAAGCATGATGCATATTAAAATGTAATGGTACATCAAATATAGACAATACACCCTCTGTTTTTTCCACATAGTTTACAAGTATAGGAAGTTCTGAATTCCAATACTCACCTACTGCAAAGAATTTCTTGTTAAATGTAGTTCTAAGATGAGTAAGCCAATTTTTAAAGAACGAAAAATCAATATGCTTTACTGCATCTATTCTAAATCCGTCTACACCTGTAGTCTCGTAATACCACTCGCCCCATCTCTTAAGTTCACTTACAACCTCATCATCACTCATATCAAGGTCAACGCCCATTAAATAATCATAGTTTCCAAACTCGTTGTCAACATCACTGTCCCATTCCTTACCTATGAATCTATATATACCATTCTCATCATTCTTAGCATCATAATCCGTCCCATGAAAATGTGTCCAATCCCATTTGAAATCGGAATATTTGCCATTACGACCAGGAAATGTGAACTTAGTCCATACTGTAATCTTTTGCTTATCATTAGTTACTTCGTTATTGCGATTATACGCATCATTACAATATGCAAATATTCGTTCCTTCTCGTCTGCGCCCATTCTATGTCCTAATACAATATCAGCCAACACCTCTATACCTTCGTTTTGAAGTGCCTTTATGGCTTTCAAGTATTCTTTTCTAGTTCCATATTTGGTTGCCACACTACCCTTTTGGTTGAACTCTCCAAGGTCATACAAATCATATACTGCATATCCTGTATCTTCAACGCCATGAGCACCTTTATAAGCAGGTGGAAGCCACACACAGTCAATTCCCATCTTTCTTAAGGCTTTTGCCTGAATTGCAACCCTTTGCCAGTGGCTTTTATCGCATGGCAAGTACCATTCAAAATCCTGTAGCATAGTTTTGTTTTGCTTAACAAATAAAACCAGACTATTGGCAAAATTCTTAATGTCACTACATACCCCATTCTCCGAAATATCTGTTATTAGATTATTATCTATTGCAAACATTCCTGAAAACGGTATGTCATTATGCTCACAATAGGAAGATAGCGCTCCAAGGAAAATATCATGTCCATACGCATTCTTTTTTTCATAACATACAGCTGCTGCAATTCCTGCCGGCCTTTCATTATTACAAAGTTCATCCATTATCCCTTTAATAAAAGGTGAACAAAAACCAGAAGTAAGTCTACTAATAAGTACAACAAATGTATCTTTATCAATATGGCTCTCCTTCTCCACTATTTCTTCATCTTTCATCTCAGCCGCAGATTTTTTTCCATCATAATCCACGACATCATGAATATTACTATCTTTTTCATATATTATCTCAACATTAAAAGAGTGCTTAAGTAACTCTTTCTTAAGCACTCCGGTTATCTCTATATCGTTGTCAGAAAAAATAACAAATCTCACTTTGCTTCCTCCGTGTAGTTGCTTTAATAAAGGTTATATTCCCATATTATCACGAAACCACAATTACCACAAGTCAAAGTAGTATGATTTATCATAACACTATTGCACATTTAACAATACCAATAACTTAAAACATATTAACAACTTACAACACTAAATCAATATGATTCATTGTACCGACACCACCATCTTCTTTGAGATATATACCGGTTTTTCTTACATAAGCATTGGTATTTTGCTCACTATCATTAAGAGAAAACTGAGTATCGGCGCTGCCAAGATACATAGCACCAATACCAAGTTCTTTAGCACTAATTAGTTTTTTATTACCTTCGTCGTCTAGCATCCACACTTTAAGGTGCTTAAATACTTCATCACCATCATCAATGAATCCGTTACCATCTTCATCATATACTGAAAGGTCTGCAAAGCCGTCTCCTGACTTAGTTCCAAACAACTCACTTCCATCATTAATAATTCCATCCCCATTCTTATCAAGAGCCAAGAATCCACTTCCTTTTCCGGCAAATGATACGTTTTCTTCTTTCCCATCACTATCCAAATCAAACATAAACTTTTGGTCAGTAACACTTGGATTTACACTATCTACATTAATAACTAACGGATCACAAACTCTCACAAAATAGTCTTCTACCAACTTACTCTCAGTAGTCTGGCAAAACGCCCTGCTCATTTCAACAGTAACATTGAATGCAATATCCCTTCCATCTGCAGTTCTAACATAACCTGTGCCCTCAAAAGCAGTATTTTCAACCTCTAGTTCAAAAGTACTTACCACAGTAGTTCTTGTCCACTGATTGCCTCCAAGATTATTTACCGCTCCACCTTGTGAAACTGCATTTGCTGTACTGCCAGTACCAATTGCACCGGATGTGCTACCAATAGAAACCCTTCCTGAAAACGCCTTTAATGAAAATGAACTATTACTTGACATCTGTACTTTTAATGCATTATTCTTATTCTCCATACCAGAACCTTCTTTATCTAGTTTTGGTACCTTTTTACCATGCATTCTCCTAAAGGACTCTATGAGTTTTCTCATAAGCATAATTCTATAATCTTCCCCTTGAGGAAGTTCAAATTGTTCTTCATTATTAGCCTTTTGACTCTCTAACATATCCTTAAGACTAATAAAAGAATTTTGATTGTTTTGTTTTTGTCTTTCCTGTGCCTGAACTTTTTCATTTTCCTTAAAATCCTTAAGTTGTTCTAGCATGGACTTACCTTCACCTGACAAATCAAGTTGTGCCGCAGCATCAGCTCGTTGTTCAATTGATTCCGACTCAACTGAAGTATAACTATAAAAGTTACGTTCAGAAGATAGATTAATTGCTGAATTATTTATTTTCATATGTACCTCCGTTCCGGAGCGCCTACGCGAAAAAACAGCATAATAATTCACATTTTGCGCATCCTTGCAAAAAAAACTGATAGAGATGTCCGTATCTCTATCAGTTATATCGTCACATTAGCCAAAACAATTTAGTTTTAAAAAAACATAATTAACTTAATAATTAGTGTTTAGAATATGCAGCCTTGACAGTTACGCCTTCAATTTGGCCAATTTTACCCGAAAGATTGCTTATTACATCCTCAGGAGCATCCATGGCTATACTGATTAATGAAATATTTTTTTCCTTATATGGAAGTCCCATTCTTCCGATAATGTCATCTGAGAATTCATGTAATAACGCATTAAGCACATCCACATTTTCTCTGTCCTCTACAATTATTGATAATAAAGCTATTCTGTTTTCCATAATTACCACCTTTCCTATATGCTACAATTCTATTATAACAACATTTATAATTTATAATTATACTCTATATATCATATTTTGTCATTAACTCACTTGGTTCTTTTTTTAACAGAATTACTACCGGTAATAAGCTTGCCAATATCAAGATAAAAGATACCCACTCCCCATTATAAGACTTATAATGATTATATTTTCAACAAAATAACTAATAATAACACACTATGCAGAGCACCTTTCTATCTAATTAACCTCTTCAATAAGTTTTTCAATATCTTTACTTGAATATGACTTGTGAACTCCTTCTTTTTTTGCTCGCTGAAACTCTTTATCAACTTCTTCAAAGCCATTTAAATCATCCCACGACAAACAATAACTATTATAAAACTTGTTAAGTGCACCATAGGTCACTTCATCTATTTCGTACCATTTATCATCTATGGATGAGTAACATTTATATTTAGCATTGTAATAATACTCTCTTGTATCTTCTAAATAATATGCATCAAGCGAATAAAACTCATATTCCTCTGGTTCAAATTGATTTACAAACATATCAAAAAAAAGTTTATCATTTTCATCAAAAGATACTTCTTCTTTTTTATTTAGAGTTCTATATACCACAACTGAAATTAGAATAACAAATAATACTATAATAAATACTATTAATCTTTTTTTATTAATACGACCATGTTCCATAATACCACTTTGCTCCTGTTAATGACGTTCCACTAAATTTTGAATAATGCACATTTTTTGTATCATATTTCCAATATTTTGTCAATCATAGTTTGTGTAAACAACCTTTTATATTTCAACCCTATTTCCTACACTCTCCCCATCAGAATAAAAGCCCTGCTCCTTCAGTCTTTGCCTTCTATCTTTGACCATTTTCTCAAAATCTCTTGCGGACACTAGATTACATCCGGCTCCACGAATAATCATCTGCTCAACTCCATCTGAGGTAGCAACTGTTATATTATATTTATTCGCGTTTTCGTGAGTAAACTTCTCAATATACGCATCCGCTGTCTGCGCCTGCTTTGTATATACCACATTAATGTTATGATAGGTGAGAATGCTTTCTTTGGCATTGCTTGTCTTATAGGCATCAAATACAACTATAATGTTATCCTTGCCTGTTCCAGCATAATCGCTAAGAATCTCTAAAAGTCTGTCTCTTGCTCCATCAAAGGATACTGAAACTAAATCCTTAGTTTCCTCCCATGCATGAACAATATTATATCCGTCAACCAAAAGATAACTGTTTTTGGCCTTATTCTTAGTGGCTGTTCCACCAGATTTTCCACCATCATATACAACCTTGGTCTTTTTAAAGGAATTTATATTCTTACTATCACTACTTTTTTTGTTAGCATTAAATGTCTTATTTAGTATAGCGTCTATCTCATCTGTACCAAGTCCTTCTAACCTGTCTGAAAGACTTTCTCTATTATCAGGTCTATCATTATCCCCAACCATTTCTTCCAAAGATACTGGTCTCACCTTCATAGCATTTTCCAAATGCATATAATCTTCAACTCTGTCCCATTCCACATGAAATCCTGCTCCATGGGCACAAAATACCGAGCCTGGTGGATTAGCCATATCAGCCAGCGGATTATATGCCATATTCATAATAACCTCTTCTTCATTATGGCATTCTCCATATCCGGCATATTCTAGACTCATGGCTCCCTTTCCCTTAGTGTACGCCCAAATATCCTTGGCATAATCCCACAGTGTACTTACAGGTCCCTTTCCTTTAAGCACACATATATCATCATCAGATGTTCCCATCACATCAATAGCAACTGATGCGTGTCTGTTCTCCATATCTGTCATTGCCTTACCCATACCCGATTGTGGCACACTTAAGGTATATGTGTAATAAGGCTCTAAAAGCTTACTTTTCCCTTTCATAAGCCCATGTCTTACCGCCCTAATTACTGATTGACGAAAATCCGTAGTCTGACTGTGCTTATTGTGAGCCTTACCTGCTTTAAGTGTAAGCTTTACATCTGTTAACTGACTGCCTGTTAACACTCCTTTATGTCTATAGAATTTCAAGTTGTTAAGTATAAGCCTTTGCCAGTTTTTATCCAGCAAATCCTCTGACAAATCAGACTCAACCTCTATCCCACTGCCTGCCTTCCCAGGCTCTATTAACACATGAACCTCACCGTAGTGCCTTAGTGGTTCAAAATGTCCCACTCCATAGCTAGGCTCACTAATTGTCTCTTTATAAGCTATTGTTCCTTTGCCAAATTCCACATCTACATCATATCTTTTCTTAATCTGTTCCTTGATAATCTGACGCTGAATTTCACCCATTATAGACACTCTGATTTCCTTAGTATGTTCATCAAAGGTAAGCATCATCTGTGGTTCCTCATCCCACATTTTCTTAAACTTTTGATACAAATCCTGCATATCTATCTTGGTCACAGGTTCAATGGTGTATGTCATAACAGGTAAAATAACTGGTGCTTTTGCTTCCTCCACATCACCTATTCCCTGTCCTGCGTACGTATCATTTAATCCTACAAAAGCACATATATCCCCTGCTACAGCCTCTGTTACATTCTCATACTTCTCTCCTGAATATATTCTTATTCTGTTAATCTTTTCACCATTAATCTCATCCCTAATCTTAAAGTTTCCACCAATTATCTTAGCAAATGTGAGTCTGTTTCCCTCTGGGTCATGTAAGATTTTATATACCCTTGCCATTGGCTCTGCACAGTACTCTTTATTAGTAGTATATTTTTCTATTCCATTTAAAAATGTGTCTATCCCTTCTACCTTTAAGGCACTTCCAAAGTAGCATGGATATATTAGCAATTTAGATATTGCATCCTGCAACGATTCAACACCTAGTGTGTCATTTTCCAAATACTGTGTTAGAAACTCTTCGTCCGTAGCCGCTATAGACTCCATATCTATATTATCTTCATCATCAAAGCACACAAATTCATCCTTAAAAAACTCTTTAAGTTCCCCTATGAATTCATCCTTATCCTTAGTAGCCCTGTCCCATTTATTAACAAAGACAAACACCGGAATCTTATACTCTTTCAATAAATTAAACTGTAATTTGGTGTATTCACTAAATCTTTGAGAGCCGTCTATAACAAGAATACAGTAATCAAGCACACTTAAGGTTCTCTCCATCTCTGCTGAAAAATCAGCATGCCCGGGAGTATCTAAAAGCACAACATTAAGACCGCCATATGTAAATGTGGCAGTCTTAGAATATATAGTTATTCCTCTTTTCTTTTCTGTTTCATCTGTATCTAAAAAGGCATTTCCCTTGTCAACACGCCCTAACTGTCTAATCGCCTTTGCAGTATATAACATACTTTCACAAAGCGTAGTCTTCCCTGCGTCAACATGGGCCAGAATGCCAATACAGCATTTTTTGTTCGTGTTCATATTTCACCCTACTATGCATTCTTATTTAATTCAATATCAACATTTCTTCCCGCATACATTACTCGTATCACGACTACTTGTCTCTTTTCTTTATCTGGTATATAAAAGACTAAGTAATTATCAACTGGCATTATTCGTAGTCCTCGGCTTTTCCATGGTTCTTTATCGTATTCTTTGAATCTTTCAGGCAAGGTGTCCAAATTAAGTATACTCTCTTCTAATCTAATAACCTGACCAACTGCATTTTCTGGTGATAATAATTCAAAGGCAATATATTCATATATACTTTTAATATCATAATTCGCTTGATTTGACATTCTCACTTCATAACTTATCATATCTTGTATTCATTTCGGATATCAGCAAACACTTGTGTTGCAGGCTTTGTCCTTCCAGCAATTATATCCTCATACCCCTTCTCAAGTTCTGTGCTTAATTCATTTTCTGTAATTCTAGATACATCTAAAGGTATAGTTACAGGTATTTTTACATCAAAAGGAAGCCCTCTATTCAAAATAATCTGCTTATAAAACATTGTAATTGCATTAGAAGCAGGAATCCCTAATGTAGAAAGTATATTTTCCGCTTGTTCCTTTAGTTCTGGTTCTATCCTTGCATATAAATTAGCTGTTTTTGTTGCCATAATTAACCCTCCCTTTACAAAACACTTTTATTTATTATAATTATATCAATTCGTACGCACAATAGCAATACATTATCACTTTATTAATCTGATTATATCTCTTCCATCTTCTTCTCTTCCTTAATTATTATCACAAGCCCCACAACTACCAACGCAAGATTGATGCATCCCTCTATCACCTGAGGTGCATATTTAACTCCAGCTAGAATCTCATGCTTTTCAAGAAATCTTGCAAATGTCAGATAATTACTACCATACAAGTATGTCAAGAATATCTCATCAATAACAACACTTTTTAAAAATGCTACGAAGTCACAAACACCATGCCAGAACACAACGCCCCATATATTCTTTGTTTTTATTACAACCGCTGCCATAAATATTCCATAGCAAAATGTATAGTACACCTGATACATATTACCTAGAAAGTATTCCATAGGCAATGTCTTGTATTTAACAAAATACCCTACGCTACCACTAAGGTGTATCACTGCAAATAATAATGAGCTTGCTATGGCTGCTTTTACATATACATGCTTTTTCTTATGCCATTTCTCGCATAAGAATGGTAAAAACACTCCTCGAATCGCTGATTCTTCTATCAAGCCTATACCTAAGGATAATAATGCTACCGCTAAGACACCATTATAATTCACATTGAAAAAGGTTTCATTTACCATTGTTAAAATAAGAATATTAGGTAAGAAGAATATAAAAGTAAATGCTCCCATTGCAAATCCTAACAGCACCTTACTTAAACTCACCTTCTTTAAATATCCCCATTTAACCATCAAAAATAATGGTATCACTGATGTCACAAATTTGCAAATTGCTCCGGCACCATAATAATTCTCTATAGGTTCATGAAAACGCTCCTGCGCAAGACTAGTAATTACACTACTAGACATCCCAATAACAATAATTAATAATACTAATAAAAAAGTATATCTTTTAAAGAATTCCTTCCCAAACATAAGTTTTTTCCTTTCTATAGGCACTACCTTTATGCAAAAATAAGAATAGCAACAGCCGCTATAATCGCAATTATTCCCACAAAACGATTCATTGCAATTGCTTCATCAGATGGCTGTGCGTCCTTATATCGCCATCCATATTCTAGATACCACACAGCACTAGGTGATGCAATACTCATAATTCCAACAACTACAAGCACTATAATAATAACAAATTTCATTGGATCAGTTTTTGTTACTTTTTCTTTCTCTATCTCATCCCCAAGTACATTACACAAAATTTCTCCAGACGCATAATCATTCTTGCCATAATCTTCACTTTAACCATAATTAATGCACCCCCATATTGCAATTCATCGACTACTTCTTATCTTCTAATATTATTTATCCACCGAAAGATAATACTGGCTCCTTTCCGAATTAATATCTTCATAATCTATGGTAAGACTTGTAGATTCAATATAAGTAATAGTAATACATGACTTCTCACCTAACCATATGGTTTGTCCTTCTATCAAGCCTTTAGCTTTGCTTTCATCATAATCCCCACCCTCTGTTTTTAGTATTTCTAAATGTTCATCTTCATCAATCTTTTTATCTATCATTTTATCTAATTCTTTAATACATCCCTTAGCAAGTTTATCTAGTAATTTGGCATCAATCTCTTGTTCCTTGTCACCGGCCTCAAAAAAACACAATACATTCTCAACCTTATCATCTGCTCCTGTTATCGCAACCACACCATTAGCACCTTCAACTCCGCCAAAATCAGTAACTTTATATACCATGCCTGATTTAACTTCTGTATGGCCGTCGCTTACTAAAATATTACCTGCACTCTTCTTATCCATACCATATCTAATTCCTTCATAATATTCTGCAATATAGACATCTGTAGCATCTAAAATATAGAATTTAACATATAATATCGCTGCCACTACAACTATAATTCCTACAACAATCCCTATCTTAGGTAATTTTTCTTTTAACATAACCTTTTTCTCCTTTAATCTTCCTTATTTATCGTAAAATTTTACTAAACTACTCTATCTATTATATTTCTATCACAAAAATTTACATTAGAAAACCATTAATTTACATACAAATAGGCATCCTATACTCATGCCCAAGTCTCCATTTTCTGGACAAGCCAGTAAGATGAGAATCAAACACTTGTATACGATGCCTCTATGTACATTTATAATTATATTCACTTAATTTATCACTCTATAGTTTATACAGTGTTCTAAGTTTCTTATAACTGTACTTTTACAAAAATATCATAAATAGCATTCATAGCCTTATCAAAGTCATCTGCAGATACGCCTACAATTATATTAAGTTCACTTGAACCCTGGTCAATCATCTTAACATTAACATGTGCATGTGCAAGGGCTGCAAATATACGTCCTGCTGTACCACGATTAGACTTCATTCCACGTCCAACTACTGCTATAAGAGCAATATCAGACTCAATATCTATAGAATCCGGGCTTACATTTCTATGAATTCCTGCAAGAATCTCCTGTTCCTTTTCTTCAAATTCTTCCTGATGAACAATAACAGTCATTGTATCGATTCCTGATGGCATATGTTCAATAGAAATACCATTCTTTTCGAACTCTTCAAGAACTTTTCTACAAAAACCAAGTTCTGAGTTCATCATATCCTTTTCAATACTTACCGCTGTAAATCCCTTTTTACCTGCAATACCTGTAATAGTATATTCAGGCTTCTTAGATGTACTTTCAACAATCATTGTACCTGCATCTTCAGGTTTGTTTGTATTCTTAATGTTAATTGGAATACCTTCTTTTCTTACAGGGAATATAGCATCTTCGTGAAGAACGCCTGCACCCATATAAGAAAGTTCTCTAAGTTCCTTATAAGTAATTGTTGTGATAACCTTTGGATCATTAATGATTCTTGGATCTCCCACCAAGAAACCAGATACATCTGTCCAGTTCTCATATAAATCAGCCTTTACAGCTCTTGCTACAATTGAACCTGTTACATCTGAACCACCACGGGAAAATGTTTTAATTGTATCATTTGGCATGGAACCATAAAAACCAGGAATGACTGCCTTTTCTATATCACTTAATCTTTCTGCTAACACCTTATTAGTTCTCTTAGCATCAAATTTACCATTATCATCAAAGAAAATAACTTCAGCTGCATCTATAAACTCATATCCAAGATAATTAGCAAGAATAATACCATTTAAATATTCTCCTCTAGATGCTGCATAGTCTCTTCCTGCCTTACCAATAAAACAAGCCTCAATCACATCAAATTCTTTCTCCAAAGAAAGATCTAACTTCAATGTATTGATTATCTCATAATATCTTTCCTTGATGCTCTGCAATAAATGCTTGTATGCTTTTCCCTTTGCAGCTGCTCCATAACATTCATATAACATGTCTGTTACCTTTGTATCAGCCGAATCTCTTTTACCAGGAGCAGAAGGTACAATATATCTTCTTGAATCCTCTGCATGTATAATATCAGCAACTTTCTTAAACTGTGCAGCACTTGCTAAAGAACTGCCACCAAACTTTACAACTTTAACCATCGCTTATTCCTCTATATTCTTTAATAATAATTTGTAGTGCAAATCACTGATTGCAATTATAAGAATAAAATACCCTTTTTGGCAATAGTTTTTTTTAAATTAAGTTGATTTTTTTACAAAAAATGTTCCATTTTCACCTTAAATATCTAAAAATCAGCCTTAAATCTTTTTAATAGACTTCATTTCATCAAATGCTCTTTTATAATTCATATCAAAAGACGAGCACTCCTGAAATGGTCTTTCAAGCACATAATACCATCTGGATTTCTTAAAATCTTCAATCCAATCTAGATTACCAGAAAGCATATTATCCCATTTGCTAAGCAGGGAATTAGCAGTGTATATCATTTTCCTAACCCATTTATTTTTCTCATTAGTCACACGAACATCATCTCTGTCTTGGTCATCAATCTTAATCGCAAAATAAGTATCAATCATATAATTATAATATGTATTCTCATCTTTTCTTCTAAGGTAAGAAATCGAAAAACCCTCTCTCTCCAAAACTCCAGCAATCACATAACCATTCCCATAAAATATTACTTCCCGCTCACTAATAATTTTATACTTTAAATTATACTTTTTTAATACTGGCTTAAATATTGTTGGAAATTTTTTTATTGTATCTGACCATGTAAACATACTAATTCTCCTATCCAAAATTAAATCTAAATGGTGTTAACCTGTTTCTCTGTTCCCCTATAGTTTTAGCAACATCCCTACAAAATTCATCTAACATCTTACCCTATTTGTCATCACTACCATCTATAACATTATATCTATATTCATCTACTGTTTCTCTAATTTCAGTAAGGGAATGATAAAATGCTGGTGCATTATTGATATACCCATCATATAATATTAACTCATGATTTCCCAACAATGTAAGAATATTATCCCGAGCCATTATCCATTTTATACACTCAATGGACTTCGGCCCTCTGTCAATCACATCCCCCAATATATACATTTCATCGTTTTCTGTAAAATCAATCTGTGTAAGCATACTCATAAATGCATCAATCTGACCATGAATATCGCTAATAACATATGTAAATCTCGCCATAATTCTCCACCTTCTATAGTAATATGATTCTACTCATTTCCTTTATAAAATTCGATTCTTCTATAATATCTTGTAGTGAAAATCACTGATTGCAATTACATGAAAAAAATACCCCTTTTGACAATAGTTTTTATAAAAAAATGTTTTTAAGAGGTATTTTTATATATATTGCTTTTCTCACTTCTAAAATTCAAGAATATTTGTATTGGTTCTTCTTGATTATATGGCAACATTTGACAGTTTGTTTACATGCTTATCCACAAATGCTTTAATGACGTGAATGTCTATTAATTAACCATATCACTACACCAATAATCAATAATATAATCGGAACGCCTAACACAACTATTTCCCATATAAAGGCGTACACCAACGCATCCGCTAGACTATCCAAACCTCCAGAAGGTGCAAACGCACTTCCAACTGTTCTCATAAGAATACTTCCAATTAAGAACCATACACCTGCTGTAATCAATAAACATTTAGCAGTATTATTAGTATCAGTATCAATTTTATCAACATTACTTTGTATGCTATTATACAGTTTATTAACCAACCAGTAAACTCCGCTTATGCCTGATAACAAAATCGGCACGCCTAATATAAATATAGTGTGTCTAAATACAAAATGTCCAATTACGAACCATACACCTGCAATAATTAATAAAACCTTTGAAAGTTTATTCTCTTTATTCATCTTAATCTCACCTATCCTATCCTTTGTACTTTCTCAAGCTGCTCAAAATATTCCATAACCCTTCGAATTTCTTCCCCGCTCTCAACTAATTTTCCTGAAAAATATACTGGAGTCTCTGCTATTTTTTTAGAGATATCGATTATCTCTTTATTATAGTCAGCCTCTTCCATCTCATCTTCCATTCCAATCTCATGAATCAGATGATTAACTGTTCCCTCTATTCCGTCCACAAATATAACGTTTTCAGGAATTATCTTTCTCATAGACTCCTTAAAATAATTAAAATGGGTACATCCAAGCACCACTGAAGAATACTTTGTAAAATCTATCTGGACGAATACCTCTTCAAGATATTTCATCACATCTTCTGAGCCAAAGTCTCCCTTTTCTGCAAATCTTACAAGTTCAGGAGTGGCAAGCAAATCTACAATCTCATTGCCACCTACCTTGTCCACCAGCCTTTTCATCTTCTCTCCACGAACCGTAACCGGTGTTGCCAGAGCAAGAATTCTTCTGTGATTATCATAATCAACAGCCTTTTTTATAGCCGGTTCCATTCCCACCATAGGAATCTTATACTTTTCACGAAGATATGTTATGGCTGCACTTGTAGCTGTGTTGCAGGCAATAACTATGCTTTTAGCACCTTTATCCACCATAAACCCTACGGCCTCGTCACAGTACTGTCTTATCTGTTCAATTGTCTTCTCACCATAGGGAACATGAACCTCATCAGCATAATAAATATAACTTGCTGACGGCAACTTTTGAAATGCTCTGTGCATTACACTAAGTCCGCCCATGCCCGAATCTAAAAAGCCTATTTTCATAATCTGCCTTTCGTTTTCACTCTAGTCTTTCAATCAAATTAAATAAGTACATTTCTCAATCATTATATCTACATTGTAGCAAAACTATTTCTCCATACTTATAACCGCATCCCTTAATTTATCCAAAGCATTTTTAAGTGTCTTTCTTGGACATGCCACATTGATTCTTTGAAATCCGCTACCGGCTTCTCCAAACATTGTTCCACCATCAAGCCAAAGCCCTGCTTTATTAACCACCAAATCCTCCAGTTCATTATCTTCTATCCCCAATTGTCTACAGTCAATCCACACAAGATATGTACCTTCAACTTTTATCATTTTTAAAACAGGAATATTGTATTTAAGGTATTCATCTACAAAATCAATATTGTCTTTAACATACTTAAGCATTGCCTGATACCACTCTTCGCCATGCTCGTATGCCGCTCTACAAGCAACAATTCCAAGACTGTTAATCTGACTATAGCCTGTAGTAGCAATTTCTTCAACAAATCTGTCTCTTAAATCTTTGTTGGAAATAAACACATTAGATACCTGAAGCCCCGCAATGTTAAATGTCTTGCTAGGAGCCGTTGCCGTAATGGTAATCTGGGCGTATTTTTCATCTAAATCTGCCAATACATAATGTTTATTATCTTCGTATACGAAATCTGCATGAATCTCGTCACTCATAATAATCACATTATGCTTTAGGCAAATGTCTCCTATAGCACACAATTCATCCTTACTCCATACCCTTGACACCGGATTATGTGGGCTACACATTATAAGCATTTTGACATCGCCTTGCACAATCTTGCTTTCCACATCTTCCAAATCCATATGGTATCTGTTATCTTCCATAAGTTTTAAATTGCTTACAACTAGTTTTCTTTTATTGTCTTCCACAACCTTGCCAAAGGGATAATACACAGGCTGTAATATAAGAACCCCTTCTCCCACTTTAGTATACGCTCTTACAGCCATTGCAAGAGCAAACACCACTCCGGGAGTTGTTACCATCCATTCCTTATTCACCTTCCATCCATGGCGTTTATACATCCATGTACTTACAGCATTAAAGTATTCATCTTTAACATCGCTATAACCAAATATCCCATGCTCAGTTCTTTCCTTTATAGCATCTAAAATATATGAACTGGTGGGAAAATCCATATCCGCAACCCATAAAGGAAGAATGCCCTTAGGCATTCCTCTCTCTACTGCGAAATCATATTTTAAACTGTCTGTATTAGTTCTGTCTATTATCTTATCAAAATCAAGATTTCTCTCTGCCAAGTTAATCGCTCCCTGCAACTAATTCATTTCACTAAAAACTCTTTCAAACTCTTCTATAAGGTCGCATACATCTTCTATACCAACCGAAAGACGAAGAACTCTGTCAGTAATTCCATTCTTGTCAAGAAGTTCCTTTGGTACATCTGCGTGAGTCTGAGTAATTGGATAAGTAAGTAAACTCTCTGTACCACCAAGACTCTCTGCAAACTGAATAAGTTTAACATGTTCTAAGATGTGTAATGCCATCTCTTTAGTCTCTAATTCAAATGTAACCATAGCACCAAAACCACGGCTTTGCTTTTTCATAACTTCGTGTCCCGGATGGTCAGGAAGACCTGGATAGCACACCTTAGTAACCTTACTTTGACCCTTAAGCCATTTTGCAAGTTCCATAGCATTAGCTGAAGCCTTATCCATTCTAATACCTAAAGTCTTAATGCCTCTTGTAACAAGCCAACTGTCCATTGGTGGAAGTCCTGCTCCAGTGGTCTTAATAAGGAAACGAAGTTTTTCACTAATTTCCTTAGATGCTGATACCAAAAATCCTGCTAAGGTATCATTATGTCCGCCAAGATACTTTGTTCCACTATGAATTACCACATCCGCTCCTAATTCAATAGGATTTTGATAATATGGTGATAAAAATGTATTGTCTACAATAAGCATCAGATTGTGAGCCTTAGCCACCTTACTAACCTTGGCAATATCCGTAACATTCATCATAGGATTAGTTGGAGTCTCTATAAATATAGCCTTAGTATTTTCCAAAATCAACGGTTCAATATCATCCACACTTACATCTGCTCCTGTAAATGAAATTCCATTCTTCTTGCTGATATTATCAAAAAGACGAACACTGCCACCATATAAGTCATTCTCAATTATAAGATGGTCCCCTGGATTAAATAGTTCCATCAAAGTAGCAATAGCTGCCATACCACTTGTAAATGCAAGGGCATCATCACCCTTTTCCAATGCACACACAATTCTTTCAAGATTCTCCTTAGTAGGATTTTGAAGTCGGCTGTAATCATAGCCTGTACTCTTTCCCACACCAAGGTGAGCAAATGTCGCAGTCTGATATATTGGATAACTTACCGAACCATACTGGTCCTTCATTGCATTTTCTTTCTCAAGATGCAGACATTTTGTACCAATTTTATATCCCATATTTCCTCCATTCTGCAAAACACAATATGTATTTGCATTATTGAATTCAACAATCTATTTTATTATTCTTATTCACTTGTTAAAAAAATATCCTTCTTTATAATCATAACATATTTTGAATTATTGTAAAGAAATATCTATCATAAGCTTACCTTTTACAGTAGTCCTTCCTATTCCCAGATACCTAAATCTTCCATACCCCCTTACAGATACTCTATTACCTTCCTTTAACTGCCCACTGTTATTCTCTAACAGATAACCATCACAAAACACCTTTCGCTCCCTAAAAAGTTCTATGACCTGGCTCCTAGACAGATTATACACTTTAGCAATTACAATATCATATCTTAGGGACGCAACCATTACCTGTTTTTGTACAGGCTCTTTATTACTCTTTCCTTCTGATAATTCTACATACTCAAGTTTAACTACCGTATGTTTAATCTTAGTTAGATTCTCAATTATGTATTCTTTAATTGCATCATCACAATACACATAGGCTTCTTTGTCATTAATAAGAATATCTCCTACTTTATCTCTTTCAATTCCAAGATTCATCAAGGCTCCAAGGTAGTCCCTATGTCCCAAGTCATCTGAGAACTTCTTTAGAACAGGTACAACCTTAATACAGGCTATAGGAAAATCTTCCTCATATCCAAGTTCGTCCATATTGCCAAATCTTATAATATTTCTCTCTGTATCATCATTTCCACCAAAGATAGTAAACCCTGCAAACTCATACTCTCTTCTATGCGCTAAAAAATCAGCTATCTCACCCTCACTTAAATAATTAGAAAAGGTAAATATATTAGAATTATATGACTTATTAGCAAGATCCATAAGGTGTTTAAGCAAAAGTTTTGATTCGTCGTTCATAATTTCCCTCTCTATTTTATATTAATGATTCAGTTTGGGTATTTGTTACGCAAAGTACCCATAAAGCCCATACACAAAAAGTCCAAACACAAGTACAGGCAACACATAAGTCATATAAGGTCTCATTTTGTCTGATATCTTTATTCCCTTACCTGTATTGGCTTCTTCTTTGAATTTATCCCAACCCCAGCCATATTTTCTAGTACAAAACACTATGTACACTAAAGCACCTAATGGCAACAAAATATAACTTACTAAAAAGTCCTCCAAATCCATAATATTAGTCTTTTCTCCCAATGGCTTCACAGCAGATAATATATTAAATCCCAAAGCACATGGAAGGGAAAGAACAAGTAACGATATTCCATTAACTATGCAAGATTTCTTTCTACTCCATCCTGTCATATCCATTACACAAGCAACAATATTCTCAAATACTGCCAATATTGTAGACAAAGACGCAAAAGACATAAACACAAAGAACAAACTTCCCCATACTCTTCCCATAGACATATTATTAAATATATTAGGTAGTGTTTTAAATATTAAACTAGGACCTGAATCAGGCTGTACACCATAAGCAAAGCATGCAGGAAAAATTATAAGTCCTGAGGAAAACGCAACGAAAGTATCAAGTATGGCTACATTAACAGCCTCTCCCATAAGTGCCCTTTTCTTATCAATATAACTGCCAAATATAGCCATAGAGCCAATACCAAGGCTTAGGGTAAAAAATGCCTGATTCATAGCAGCCACAACAACTTTACCAATCCCAATATCCATAGCCTTGTCTATATCCGGTATAATATAAAATTTAAGACCATCACTGCCACCTTTAGTTGTCACACTGTTAACAGCAAGAACAACCATAACAACCAAAAGTGCAATCATCATAACCTTTGTCACTCGCTCAAGCCCATTTTGAAGTCCAATAGAACATACTAGCACCCCTATAACAATCACCATCACTGTAAAAAAAACCAGTGTTTTCCAATCCCCTAACATGTTATCATAAAATCTATTTACTCCTTTGGTATCAAGGCCTTTAAAGTCTCCTTTTGCTGTTGACACAAAGTATTTTAACATCCATCCCGATACCACTGTATAAAACATCATAAGAAGATAGCATCCAACAACAGATGCATATCCATGGGTTCTCCATACCTTTTTTTCTGGTACTAGTTCGTGGTATATCTTTACTGCACTTTTCTTACTAGCTCTTCCTAGTGAAAATTCCATAGTCATTACAGGGACTCCCATAACTACAAGAAAAAATGCATATATAAGTACAAAAAAACCGCCACCATACTGCCCAACCATATACGGAAACTTCCACACATTTCCTATTCCAATGGCACAGCCTGCACTTAAAAGTATAAACCCTAATCTACTTCCTAGATTTTCTCTCTCCATTCTAAATCTCCGTTTCCACAACTTAATCAATATATTTCTATTATTATAGCAACACAAACTCCCAAAAGAATCTACACCTTATTCCTTTTGACTTTAAAATGTCTCTTTACCACAAGAAAACATATCACATGTGCTATAAAAGTCATTGCCCAACTTATATCATACACAGCATATAACAGCATTATTCTATGAAATCTCTCAATCTGGAAAAAGGTAAAAATCCACAAAATTCTAAGGCCACATGCTCCTATTAAAGAAACAATCATAGGCATAATAGAATATCCAAGTCCTCTTATTACCCCTACCATTACATCCATAAGCCCACAAAGAGCATATGTTCTGCAAATAACATTAAGCCTATCCATACCTGCATCTACTACTGCACTACTTTTAGTATATAATCTCAACAGTGGTTCTCCCATATCTGCTACAAGATTTCCAAAAACAACTCCTACCACTACAACACTTAAAAGAGATGTTATCAGTATTCTATTGATTCTTTCATATTTTCCTGCACCTATGTTTTGACTGGTAAATGTAAGTGCACCCTGGTGAAAAGCGTTCATTGCCACATATACAAAACTTTCCACATTACCGGCAGCAGCGTTACCAGCAATAACAACCGGTCCAAAAGAATTAACAGATGCCTGAATAATAACATTTGAAAATGAGAAAATAACTCCCTGCAAACTAGCGGGAATACCAATTAACATAATCTTTGTTAATTTACTTCTATATATCTTTATTTTTTTCAAATTAAGTTTTATGCATCCATTTTCTTTAATTAGGCAACGTACTACCAAGACAGCCGATACACATTGACTGATAACCGTAGCCAATGCAACTCCTGCTACATCCATTTCTAAAACAATTACAAAAATTAGATTTAATACTACATTAACTGCTCCTGACAATGTAAGATAATATAGCGGTCTTTTAGTATCGCCGATGGCTCTTAAAATAGCACTGGCAAAATTATATATCATATTTGCTGTTGTTCCAAGAAAGTATATCCTAAGATATGTAACAGCAAGGTCTAGTATTTCCGTAGGAGTATCCATCATCTTAAGAATAATCTTTGCCAGAGCCTCTCCCAAAATCGTCATAATTATACCACTGATTATACTTAAGGCTATTGCAGTATGAACGGTATGAGATGCATCCTTCTCTTTTCCGGCACCTATTAGTTTTGCAACTAAAACATTAGCACCAATTGAAAAGCCAAGAAAAAAGTTGGTTAGTAAATTAATAAATACACCATTTGCCCCCACCGCAGCAAGAGAATTATCTCCTGCAAATCTTCCTACTACTATAATATCAGCCGCATTAAACATAAGTTGCAACACTGATGACAACATTAGTGGAACTGTAAATGCTAGAATATTCTTTAAAACAGGTCCACTGCACATATCCATTTTATTATTTGTAGCTAATGACATTTAAATCACCCTTTCTGTCATAGCCTATATGCTATTACGGTTTTAGATTAATAACCACATATTCGCAGTTCTTAGAAGTTCTTATGGGATATCCCCATCCTACAAGTCCTGATGATACAATGCATACAGTGTTATCCTCAAGTTTTAGTCCGTAGTTTTGCTCTGCGCCACCCACTAATGTTGTAAACAGCCCTATAGGAAATATCTGTCCGGCATGAGTATGTCCTGACACAACAAGATTCGCTCCTGCTTTACTTTCTTCCTTATAATTTACAGGTTGATGGTCTGCAACAATAACAAACTGAGACTGGTCTATTCCATAAAGTAACTCATTCTCACTTATTCTATTTTGGTTAGACACATCAAGTCTTCCTGCTACCAAAATCTCATTGTTAACCTGTATGCTATCATCCTCTAAAAAGACAATGTCTAACCCATTTTTAAGTTCTTCATATTCATCATCGGACAATGTTGGACTATCAGAATACTTTTGTCTGTCATGATTTCCTTCCACATGATATACTCCAAGTTTTGCCTTCAATTTTGAAAGTTTGTTATATGCCTCTAGAATATCTTCTTTAGAAGTAGATTCATCCACCATATCTCCTCCAAGAATGATTATATCAGCATTTTCTTTATTAATCCTATCTATTGCTTTATCAATCTCCTCATCAGCTACTATAGTTCCATAATGAACATCTGAAATAAAAACTATCTTATACTCTTCACTAACCTCATTAGAATGAATTATATATTCGGTTCTAACTACATTATGCATATTAATATATCCATAAATTACAATTGCTACAGTGCATATTAAAGGAATAATCAAACTTTTAATTATGCAGTTCCATATATTAAGATTCTTATCTGAAAACAAAAACTTAACAACTATATTTACTAATTCTATTATCCAACTAATTACTATAAAATGAGCCAGCACGATTCCAACAACACTAAAAAAATTAACTGTCAAACTTGTCATAACAACGGACAATATGATGTATATTGCTTTTATTCTCTTTCCATAATCTTTTCTTTCTTTTTTATTAAACAAGGATACAAACCTAATTAACAGTCTATAATAAGTAAAAGATATTAATCCCATTGTTAATAACATGACTGTACCAAATATAATTGCCATTTTAACATTCATATATTTTTCTCCTTTATCTAGGAATTAAAAAATCAATATCACATTTTGATTTTTTATTATAACACTTAATTCTTCATATTTCACCACTAAATATCAAAAATCCTAAGTATCATTTAGAAACAATGAATGGAAACTTTATTGAAATAAACTATAATTAATAATATAATTCAATAAACAGTTCTTTATGAACACTGCAAATCAAAACTGATTATCAACACATATTGAAAGGATTATTTACATTGAAATCATCAATCAACATTTCTTATGATATAGACCTTCATATGCACACCTCTTATTCAGATGGTAGCGATAGTGTTGTGGAACTTTTAGATAAAATCTTGGCTTCAAATATAAAAGTGTTTTCCATAACCGACCATGATTCCATCTTAGGAAGTAATGAGATGCACTCTCTTTTACAACATAGACAAAAAGATGCTATAATGCCTTCCTTCATTCCAGGTGTAGAATTATCATGCGTAACTCCTAAAGGAAAATGTCATATCTTAGGCTACGATTATGATAGAAACAATAAGGAACTTATGTCCCTTATTGCAAAAGTCAAAGATATAAGAAAATCAAATCTGGACAAACGCCTTAAGTTCCTCAAAGATGTACATTCTATAACATTTTCAGATGAGGAAATTAACTGGCTTAAAAGCCTTAACAATGCTGGCAAACCACACCTTGCAAAACTAATCATCAAACAAAAAAGGGCAGATAGTATAAGTGAGGCAATTACGAAATATCTTCTCGCCTGTGATTCAGTAAGTGCTAAAATTCAGGCAAAAGAAGGAATTGATGCTATATTAAATGCCGGCGGAATACCAATATGGGCTCACCCATTAGGGGGAGAAGGAGAAAAAAGAACTAGCATGGAAAACTTCAATGACCTTTTTCATTTACTAAAAGAATATGGCATTAAGGGACTAGAGTGCTATTATTCACGATATACATTAGAAGAAATAAGTTTTCTTAAAAAGACATCTGCTGCTAATGGTCTTTTATCTACAGGTGGCAGTGACTATCATGGAATTAATAAAGATATTTCCTTAGGAACTTTGTGCTTTGACAAATAAAAAATACGCCGTTATCAGCGTATTCTTTATTCCTGTCACACAAAAATGATTTAATCTGTTTTCACTTATTAATCCTGAGCCACTACTTCTGTGTAAAACTCAGCATAGTCATGTCTGTTATCCTTAGTAAATGCAATTGCTGTTCTAGGATGCTGATTTAACATACCAGTCATAAGGTATTGTAAATCATATCCCCACTTGGCTCCGTCCTGCTTAATGTTATCTATATGCTTTTCAATAAACTGAATAACCGGGTACACATTAAATTTAGGATTACGAAGGAATCCAAGAAGTAATTCCATTCCACAGTTACCTGCTCCTCTACCCATCTCTGCATATGTTGCATCTAACCAGTTAACCCCATCACCAACTGCTTCAATAGTATTAGCAAATGCAAGTTGCTGATTATTGTGTGCATGTATACCTATCTGCTTTCCATACTTATCAGCTGCCTCCATATATGTATATGAAAGTCTTGCAATCTCTTCAGGATATAGAGAACCGTAACTATCTACCAAATAGATAACATCTACAGGTGATTGTCCTAACAAATCTAGGGCAATCTTAATCTCTGACTCTTTAGCATTTGAAACAGCCATAATATTACATGTAACTTCATATCCTTTGTTAGCTGCATCTTCAATCATATGAAGGGCGGCAGGCATCTGATGAATATATGTTGCTACACGAACAAGGTCTATAGCACTGTCTGACTTGTTAATAATATCATTTTGATAATCACATCTTCCTACATCAGCCATTATACCAAGTTTTAATGGTGTATTATTATCTCCAAAAAGTTCTCTTAAATAATCCTCGTCACAAAACTTTAACTTACCAAACTTGTCAACATCAAACATCTCTTTAGATGCTCTGTAGCCAAGTTCCATATAGTCTACACCAGCCTTAACATTTGCCTTATATAAATCCTTAATAAACTCATCAGTAAATCTAAAGTCATTAACCAATCCACCATCTCTAAGTGTTGCATCTAAAACCTTAATCTCTGGGCGGTACCCCATTAACTTTGATACTTCTTTCATATTATTTCTTCACCTTTCACTTTATCGCTTTGTCGCTTTAACTTGTTAAAGTATACACTCTTTTTAAAAAACTTTCAACCCCTTTTTTAAATTTTTTTAAAATTAACAAGCAGCATTTTCTTCTTTAAATTTTCTCTTTTGGGCATACATTCTTTCATCAGCTTTTTGGTATACCTTAGAAGAACTATTCTCTTCTACCTCACTGGCTAATGCATAACCATATGAAAGAGAAATCTCATTATCTTTTATAAGTTTTTCAAAATTATTTATTAATTCATGTGCCTTCTCTTCATTCCATGACTTAATGACAGCAATAAACTCATCTCCACCAAGTCGCCCTACAATCCCCTCTTTAGTAAAAGCTTCTGTTAATACTTTTGAGGCTTTTATAAGTAATTCATCTCCTACTAAATGTCCGTACTTATCATTAATTACCTTCAAGTTATTAAGGTCTATACTAATAACTGCATAATCTCTGTTTTCTTCCTTTTCTAACACTTTTAGATATTCAGCACAAAATCTGTGATTACTCAGTCCTGTTAAATCATCTGTATATGCTCTTTCAATAAGCATTTTCTTTTCTTTATCTTCCATTAGGTTCTTAACTATCTCGCAGTATAAATCAAATAAAAGAAATACTAAGAATGTAAAAATACCCAAAGACGACATACCTTTTATGCGTAGGAAAGGATGTCCTGTATATCTTTGCACACTATAGTTTAACATATCTGCTGCTACACCTACTACGACAAAAAACATACCAATAAAGAAAAACTTTGTATGTCCATTATTAATTAACAGATTCTTATATAGAACATATACTGTGAACACTGCCCAAACAGCTAAAAGCACTTGAAAATATGGTAATGAAGCTGCTCCGTGAACTATATTCTTTGCATGAAGTATAATTATCGTTACTGAAAACAGTGTCTGCAATGTAAATAATACCCTATGAATGTACATTATCACTTTATTCTTTAACGCTTTAGCATGCCAGTACATATATGCAGTCAGTGGAATAGGCATCATGAACAAAGTCATATATTCCAATAAAGAAATAGTATATACGGGAAGTGCAAAAATACTTAATAAATCATAATAACATAATGTCCATATTCCTATACAAACTGAAAACGCGGCAAGAAATAGAATCTTCATGTATTTTCTTGATACAATAATTCCGAATGCTGACACAAGGCATATTACCACACCGATAACAACTAAAAATGAACCTATTATCAGTGGCAATCTATTATCTACAACAATTTGTTTTAAAGCATTTTGACTTTCACTAATGAAAATAGGATCAAGAACCCTAAATGGCCTGTGCTCTCCCACTTCCATCTCAATAATCATTTCTTTTCCCTTATACTCGTCATTAAAATCAATAAACTGATATCCACATCCAACTGTCTCTTTATTCTCTATTCTATCCCAACCATACTCATGCAATTGTTTACCATCAACTAATACTCTTATAGCCGTCTGTCTTACATAAAAAGTCAGACTTGGTAAATTATATGTCCAATCTGTTGGTACATCAGTGGTCATTACTATCTTATCTCCAATAGTAAGTTCCTCAAAATCAAAAGTTGTAATATCTACATCTTTATGGTTCTTGCCATTAATTCTTATATCCCAACCTTTTTCTAACACGGTTTTTTGTGATACCTTGTCATATTCCATACATATCGCGCCATTTAAAAGATAAAGTACCAGACCAATGCTAAATAATGCATATGTTAACCATAAAACCTTTAATGCCTTCGAATTAACGAACTTTTTTAACATATATATTCTCCAATTATCAATCTTTGTTAATATTCGTACAAAAATACAGTTACGAAGATAATACCATCTTTTTACACATTTTTCAAGTAAGTATTACCATGGTCTAAATAAATGTTTTGTTCTCCTAATTATGGTAAACTATCCCTGATGCAAAGTGCCCCATATCCTGTTTTATAAGAAGGCGTTACCTCTCCTTTAAGCTGTCTTGCTCCCTTCAACAAATAAGTCTTTAATTTCTGCCCAAAAAGATATGGGTCATTTCCTTTTATAATACCATATTCCATCAAAAGCGCTGCAGCACCTGTTACAAAGGGTGCTGCCATTGATGTTCCACTACGCACCGTGTAACTGCCATTAGTAGAACAAGATATTATATCAACTCCCGGAGCCACCAAATCAGGCTTATTATAACCCCCTCCTGCAATTGGTCCTCTTCCAGAAAACTCGGCAAATTCCATGGTATTAGAGTTATATGCACCAACACTTATGCCCAATGAAGATGTTGATGGAATAGTAAGAGTAGTATCATTAACAGGGTTAATAAATCCCGTATTCTCGCTAATAGATGCACTTACAGGAAACCACATATTATACTCCCCTGTCACAACATTTCGGGGCACTAGATATAACTTGTACAAACCAGCATTAATATATCCCATCTCTGTGGGTATAAACTCAATAAAGGTTTCCACCCTTCCACTTATTGGTCCCGGCATGGAATTATATATTAATAACACTGTATCCTCGTAGTTATGAATAAATGCCTCTGTTTCATTAAGTTTTACCGCACTATTATTAGGAAAAACCATGTAAATATCAAATTCATCATAATAATTTCGCCAAATTTGAAGATTAATACTTCCCTCATAATCTCCAATGTTAAACTCAACTATCTCTATATCATTAGAAATTCTTCCCGTGGTATGAACCTTTGAATTTCCTTCATTTCCTGTACCTATTATTACCGAAGTTTTCCACACTCTGCATATATTGTTAATATAACTTACCACAAGACTGTCACCGCTATGGGTTCCATAATTGTTTCCAAAACTAAGGTTTATGGCTATGGGCTTATTCTCCTCAATGGCTATCTTCACAACATAATCCAAAGCCTCTAATAATCTGGTAGTGCGTGGAAATGAATCCCCTAGTGAATCTCCCAGTTTTACCACTAGTATCTGACTATTAGTTGCAATCCCTTTATATCTTCCACCACTTACTCTCCCATTTCCGCATGCGATTCCTGCCACATGTGTTCCATGACCTGATAAATCTCTTTGGGAAACTATTTCTTCTCCAACTCTTCTTCCAAGCATTATTGCACTATTTATTTCCGACTTATCATATACTACATCCGTAGTCTGATCCCACAGTTTTTGTATTCTTGTATTTCCCTTATCATCACAAAAATCGGGATGATAATAATCAATTCCACTATCAATTATTGCAACAATAACTCCTTCTCCGGTTAAAGTGCCCTCTTCCCAATTCTCCTTCAATAAGTTATTATCAGTTTCTTCATTCATCCCATCCACATATGTTTTATCTGGTATACATACCGCTTTTCTCGCCTCATCTAAACCAAAAGAAAGCCTTGTGGGTCTTTCTATAAAAAAAACTTGTGGAATTGTTGCGAATCTTTCAATATCTTCCCTACCTATTGTAACTACTCCAAATCCACCAATAAGCGGCTTAACTTTTACTCTTTTGGTCAGTCCCGCCTGTCTAATACCTTCATATATATCTCCCACATATTTTATAATTAACTCCCAAACCCCTTCACCATCGTTAAAACCTACATTAAGATTATTCGTCTTTTCTCTTAAATCTTGGGGCGTACCAAGAGAATATGTTAGCTGATTATCAAATTTAGTATTATTTAAAAGTTCTATTTCCTCTGCCATAAACACACCTTTGTCAGGACTTTCATTATAATAAATATAGCAGGTATATGTAAGTTTTATTACATTTACCTGCTTATTAGTTAAACTCTTATTTAATTAATTCTTTTTATTTTTCACCTTCAAGTTTTTGAAGAAATGCTTTAGTTCTATCATTAGATGGATTATCAATTACATCTTCCGGTCTTCCCTCTTCTACAATTACTCCACCATCCATAAAAATTACTCTGTCTGCAACTTTTCTTGCAAATTCGATTTCATGGGTAACAATAACCATAGTCATTTTTTCACTTGCTAACTGCTTTAATACCTTAAGAATCTCTGCTGTTAGTTCTGGGTCAAGCGCTGAAGTTGGCTCGTCAAAAAACATTATCTTCGGATTCATTGCAAGTGCTCTTGCAATGGCAACTCGCTGTTGTTGTCCACCAGATAACTGTCCCGGATAAGCATCTTCCTTATCTTCAAGTCCAACTTTGGCAAGAAGTTGTTTACCTTCTTCAATCACTTTGGCCTTGTTTCTTCCCTGAACATTTATTGGAGCATCAATTACATTTTTTAGTACACTGTAGTGTGGAAAAAGATTAAAATTCTGAAACACCAAACCAAACATGCTTTTAATCTCACGAAGTTTTTTTCCACTTACATATACACTTTTTTTACCATCATCTTTAGCCACTATCTTATCACAATAACTAAGAGTTCCTCCGTCCATCTTCTCAAGAAGTGTTGCACATCTAAGAAGTGTAGATTTTCCTGAACCTGAAGGTCCAAGTATTGCAACAACCTCACCTTCATTGATTTTCAAGGAGATATCAGATAATACTTTAACATCGCCAAAACTTTTTCTTATATGTTCTATATTTAAAATGTTCATATTGTCACACAATCTCCTTTCCTAATTAAAATACTGCATTTTCTTTTCTACTAATTCCATCACCAATGCTACAACAAAGTTAAATACATAGTAGAATAAACCTGCTACAAATAATGGCATAATACTTGCTTCTGCCGCTGCCACCTGTTTAGCCATAGTAAACATCTCTGTATAGGCAATGGCAAATGCTAAAGATGTATCCTTAACTAAGGTAATAACTTCATTAGTTACAGGTGGAATAACTCTCTTAACCATCTGTGGGAAGATAATCTTTCTAAAAGTCTGACCTTTAGAATATCCAAGTACCAAAGCCGCTTCTCTTTGTCCCACAGGTATGTTTTCAATTCCAGCACGATATATTTCCGCAAAATACGCAGCATAATTAATTGAAAATCCTATAATTACCGCATAGAAACGATAATTTGATGAAGTAGTTGTTCCAAATACATAATATGGTCCGAAGAAAACCACTAAAAGTTGAAGCATAAGTGGAGTTCCACGCATAATTGATATGTATCCTCTTGCAAGCCATGAAATCGGCTTAAACTTAGACATTCTTGCAAAACAAACTATAAGTCCAAGTGGCATTGAGAACAGTATTGTAAGACCAAATATTCCAAGGGATGCTAACATTCCTTCCCCAATCTGCTCTACAACCTCTCCAAAGCCCAGTTTTTCTTTATCATTTCCAGTATCCTTATTGCCATTAGCATCTCTTAAATATGCACTGTCTGTTCCCGGATTGCCAAGGCAAACTGAGTCTGTAAGTTCCCATTTTGTTGCAATCTCATCAAACTTGCCATCTTCCTTCATAGCATCTAAGGTCTTAACAACCTTATCACGAAGAGATGTATTGCCCTTTTTAAATCCAACTCCGTACTGTTCACTTGACACTCTTTCATCAAGCATCACGAAGTTATCTCCACGCTCTTTAATCTGATATGCAGCAACTCCAATATCCATACATATTGCATCTGCTGAACCTGATTCAAGATTCATAAACGCACTGTTGTAATCAGCAACCTGCTGAAGTCCTGCAAAAGAATCTGCTAATTCTTTATTAGCATCTGTTGCTCCATCTCCTGTAAATGCTGCTAAGGCTGATGAATCTGCCTGGACAATTACAACTTTTCCTTCAAGGTCCGAAAGTTTGCTAATTCCAGAATCCTTTTTTACTATAACAACTTGAGAGTTATCAACATAGGCTTTTGACCATGTATAATCTCCTTCTCTGCCGTTAATTGTAAATCCATTCCAAATACAATCAATATTGCCTGTATCAAGTTCCATATCTTTTGAATCCCAGTCAATTGGCTGTTTTACAAGTTCCCACCCATTTCTTTTGCAAACCTCTTCTGCAAGGTCTAAGTCAAAACCCACATACTCTCCACTTTCATCCTTATATCCATAAGGTGGAAATGCTGCATCAAATCCTACAACAAATCTGGTATCTTCATCAACCGATGGTTGCCCTGCATCCAAAAGATAAGCATCATCTGTACCTTCCTTACCAAGACATATGCAATCTGTAAGTTCCCACTTTGTGGCAATCTTTTCGAAAGTACCATCCTTTTCCATCTCATCAAGGGTTTCAACAATCTTATCTCTAAGTTCTGTATTACCCTTCTTAAAACCAACTCCATATTGCTCACTTGATACTCTTTCATCAAGCATTGCAAAACTCTCGCCACGTTGTTTAATCTGATAATTAGCAACGCCTATATCCATACACACTGCATCGGCTGAACCTGATTCAAGATTCATAAACGCACTATTGTAATCTGCAACCTGCTGTAATTCTTTGAATTTCTTAGCAAGTTCTTTATTAGAATCTGTTGCTCCATCACCTGTAAACGCTGCAAGTGCTGATGAATCTGTTTGAACTATTACAACCTTGCCTTCAAGGTCTGAAAGTTTCTTAATTCCAGAATCTGTCCTAACAATAACAACTTGAGAATTATCAACATAGGCTTTAGACCAGGTGTAGTCATTCTCTCTACCGTTAATTGTGAACCCATTCCATATACAGTCAATATTGCCTGTACCAAGTTCCATATCCTTTGAATCCCAGTCAATTGGCTGCTTTTTAAGTTCCCAACCATTTCTTTTGCAAACCTCTGCTGCAAGGTCTAGGTCGAAACCTACATAATCTCCATTCTCATCCTTATATCCATAAGGTGGAAATGCTGCATCAAATCCTACTGTAAGTACCTTTTCTTCTGATTCCCCATTATTCTCCTCGTCCTTTTGACATGCTGTAAACATACCTAGACCAAGAGACATAATAAGCATCAAAACTAAAGCCCTAACAAAGCTTTTTCTTTTCATTTTCTGTGTTGCCTCCTATTTTGTTTGCAAATCAATTATTGAACACATCCATCTCATTTTCTAGTATTAATTCTATTTGTTAATAATTGCTTTAACCAATGCTTCCATATCCGGCATATTACTTTCTTTCAATGATGAACGAATTGTAACACTTTCTTCTAATATAGTAACATCTTTTAATGTTGAAAGGATTTCTTTCATACATTTTGCTGCCGTAGGTCCCCATGAACCATTCTCTACAACACCCACTGTTCTATTTTGATATGCTTTTGATTTAAGATGTAATAAAAAATCCTGCATACATGGGAACACACCACCATCATAACTTGATGAAGCAACTATCATTCTGTCATATTTAAATGCATCCTCAATAACCTCAGCCATATCTTCTCTTGCAAGGTCACTGACAACCACCTTTTCCTCTCCCGCTTCTTTCAACATGTCAGCAAGTTTGTATGCAACTTTCTTAGTGTTACCGTGAATTGAAGCAAATGCAATAAGCACACCTTTCTTTTCAGGCTTATAACTACTCCATGTGTCATATAATCCAATATAATATGAAAGATTCTCAGTAAGAATTGGTCCATGAAGAGGACAAATAATCTTAATATCAAGCGCTGCTGCCTTTTTAAGCAGGGTCTGAACTGGTCCGCCGTATTTTCCAACAATATTGAAGTAATATCTTCTTGCTTCACAAGCCCAGTCTTCATCAGTATCTAATGCACCAAATTTGCCAAAACCATCTGCCGAGAAAAGAACTCCTTCGCTACTTTCAAATGTTACCATAACCTCAGGCCAATGAATCATAGGTGCCATAATGAAATTGAGGGTATGACTTCCAATCTCTAACTTATCTCCCTCTGCCACTGTCAGTTTTTCCACCTCTAAAACCTCTTCAAAAAACTGTGGAAGCATTGCAAACGTCTTAGCATTTCCCACTAATGTAACATCTGGGAAAAGTTCTATAACTCTTAAAATACTTCCTGCGTGGTCCGGCTCTAAATGAGAAATCACAAGATAATCAACTTTTCTATCTCCAAGTCCTTCTAAGAGATTAGTTTCCCATTCTGCCATTGCTCTTTTGTCAACAGTATCCATAAGCACAATCTTCTCATCAATAATCAGATACGAGTTGTATGAAATACCATTTGGCACAATATACTGGCTTTCAAACAAATCTATGGTCTTATCATCCACACCAATATACTTAATTGAATCTGTAATCTTCTTAATCATAATAAAATCTCCTTTAGTAATAAATCTCTTTAAAATGTTAGTTTTGTTGCGTTATTCTTGACCAACCACACTCTTACCCATCCAGCCGTCTCTACGCCATCTTATATACACAATGACTCCACGAAGTATCTCATCTAAAGCCATTGCAATCCAAAGTCCTACCAATCCAAGTTCTAGGACAATCCCCAGTACAAATCCTATACCCACTGTTATTCCCCAGTTTGAAATAATGCCTAAAATTGTTGGGAATCTAACATCTCCTGCAGCTCGCATACTGTTAATTACAACAAGATTTGCTGTTCTTCCAATCTCTAAAAATATACCAATAAACATTATCTTCTTACCAAGTTCAATAACCGCCTGTGTATTAGAAAACATATCAAATGTAAATCCACTAACAAGGAAATTAACTACAGCTATTGAAATTGACAATATCATTGAATACTTAAGAGTTGATAAAACTTTTTCCTTTGCCACTAAAAGTTTGTCTGCTCCAACCATATGACCAACAATAATCGATGTTGCTATTGCCGCAGATACTGAGAACACATAGGAAAAATTCGACAATATGTTACCATATATCTTAGCATTAACAGCTACAGGTCCTATCATATTAACCATTGTAGTAATAACCACCTGTGACATATTATATGATATATTCTCACCTGCTGTAGGAATTCCAAGTCTGATAAGTTTTTTTAGCATATCTACTGGGAACGGAACAAGATATTTTATGGATATCTCTCCTTCTACATGCTTTTTAAAATATATCATTGCAAAGATTAATGCCACAATCCTACTCACAACACTTGATATAGCAACACCTTTAACTCCCAAATCCATGAATTTTAAAGGTCCATATAAAAACATCCAGTTGCCAACAATATTAATAATATTAATACTTAATGATATAACCATTCCTACTTGAGTTAAACCATTACTTCTAAATATCTGTCCTATAGCATCAAATAGTGCTTGAGTGAACATAAAAAAACCCATTATCTTCATATATTCAAGTGCGTATGGCATATGGATACTATCTACCTGCATTAACCCCAAAATGTTTTCTGCAAAAAAGAAAAGCACTGCACTTATGATAACACTGATTGTAAGATTAAATGCCAAAGAAAGAGAATATATTCTATT